>CAZJZR010000366.1:0-4694 GCA_964550475.1 uncultured bacterium | reverse complement strand
TGAAACGATTGGTTAGGAGAGGCCGGAAATACAAATTCAAGTTGTTTCTGGTGTCGCAGTCGTGGAGCGTGGCCAGTCTCAAAATTCAGGGAGAAGGTGACCTAAGAACAGCATTCACGGTGATTTACTTGGGTTCCTACGCCCATGATGCAATCAAAGCACATGAACCCAATCTGCAACGGAGGGAGGCGTTACGGGCGTGGTTACAACAGCAATCACGCCCCGCCGTCGCCATCCACCAAGGGCAGGTGTATCCATGCACCATTCCCGACCTGGCGATCGCGCAAACTCCCCAGCAGTCCACCGCCAAATCATACCCACCCCACACCCCACCAGGGGCATCAATCAGCAACTTTTGGGATCCTCGAAATCACAAGCCCTTGACCCAATCCCCTCCCTCAAAATTCAGTTGGCATCCTGAATTGGCGGGCGTAAGTCAGAGCGATTTGGATCGACTTGAACAACTCTTTCAAGCCAGCCCGGAAGCCCATAATCTCAGCCAAGATGCCAACACCCTCTATGGTTGGTTGACCCGTCAAATTCAATCAGGGAAGGTTGGGGTAACAGTCAGAGAATTGATGCAATGCAAGCCATTAGGAAGGGAACGTTCCCACACTCAGGAAGTAATTCAACCATTACTTAATGAACTACTGCGGGCGCGATTGATTCGGCTTGATGCTGACGGTAAAACTATCTTGTTGGGGTAACCCCAACACTGGGGGAAATGTGCCAACTTCCCCACCCCAACAGTAAGTGTTGGGATTGTTGGGATCCTTGTTGCCACTTGTTGGGAGCCTCCCCAACATCACCCCAACACCCAACATTTACCCCAACACTACCTGACTGGAGAGCGGTAATCCGTCCAACCAAGACCAGGACGCAAAACGCCCAAACCCTTACGGTTAAAGACTAATCCGTCCAATCCGTCCCACCAAATCAGTTACACCACCAACCCCCCGATCGCCCTAATCCTTCACATGGAGACGGGCGATCGCGCTATTTCTGGCCAAAAACAAACCCACGCCGCCTAGTGGTAACGTGGGGGACAAGAACATTAGAACTAACTTAATTATGTACGACAAAGGTAATTTCCTATTTCTCAAGGATGGCTGTACCTCTCTTCAATACAGCAAAATCTCTCCACTCGACATCGAACTTGAAGACATCCCAGAAGGGATTCACACCGTCTTTGAAAGGTGGTGTATCAGCCCAGTAATTCCAAGTGTTCCATTGACCAGCACAGAGCTATACACAGTCGATTTAGTCCGCAACAACTGGGTGAAGATTTTCATCCGATTCTTCAGTGAAGAGAAGTGGTTGAAGAGAGGGCACAGGCTAGCGAATCGTCCAGATGTGAAACGTTGGAAGAGTCGAGGCCGCTACCTCTATGCACTTTGGAGTCTCACATTCAGAGTGTACGACATCCTCACCGATGGAGAACCAGAAACGGCTGAGGGGTTGCGGTACTCTTGCGCTATCGAACACTTCGGAGAACTTGTTTGCGAACTATTCGAGCAAGATGTAAAACAATGCCTAGCTAATTGGACAAAGCAGCAGTGGGTGAGGGATGGACAGACACAAGCCAAGCTCCTTAATAGCGGCAAAAATCCCTATGACGAATCAACCCAACCTGCTCGGTATAACCTCATAGCGATGGCTATGATGCTGAGGCAGTCCAACAACGATTTCATTGATATCAACGACGACTGGGACTTGTATAGGGAATCCATCAGCAAATGGACTGAAGCCATATCGCGTGGTGATGAACGCGACCTGCAATCCCTGGTAGTCACACCACAGGGAGTGGAAGCCCGGAAGACTGGGAAAACCACCACCCGGATCTACCCACAGCCCCAAAAGTACTTAAAACAGAGCCGCAAGAAACAAAATTATCGTTAACTATCGGCTCTGGGCAAGCGTTTCGGCTCTTTGACTGTTCCCGTCTATGGCGGTACACCTGATTTATTTGTACCATCGGCTCATTGTCGCGTTAGACATGATTAGCCATGACTTTAGGATCTTGGATGGATGTGCGATCGCGCTTCAAGATTGCGCGGTCCACGCAAAAAAAATATCGACTTTCCGGTGTGTGGGCTGAGGGCGTTTATTGGTTCCGACTGGGTAGCCGCAAGACGGTCCTCAATCTTGACTTAATCGAACTTTGGGTTCGACTCCACCGCCAACCCGAAGCACTGCAACGGGCGATCGCGGAGTACCAAGCCAAATTGCCGGAGAACCAGACCCCCAAGCGCAGCCGATCCAAGGTTGCCGCCTAATCAAAGTCAAAGGGGCAATGCAACCCAATGCATCGCCCCCACGTAAAACTTTATTCAATTTAAGTCATGAACAATAATACTCACTCGCCTACCCCAAAGGCAACCATCCCGCCCCACATCGAGGCTTTGACCTGCAAAAAGTGGACTCGACGGCGATCTCTCAAAGTTGACCGCGCCATTATCCAATCTGAGACCCGGATCGAGTTGGAATTTAAGGTTGAATCGAGGGAGGTTGCGTAGAATGGAGCGTCCAATCCTTTCCAGTTCCAAGCATCCTTGCCCCGTCTGTAATCGAACTAAGGATGGCGATTGCCGAACCAGTCAAGACGGGAACCTAGTCCTTTGTCATAGCCATGTTGAAGGCAATCGTGGCGACACCATCAACGGTTACATCTGGATTGGCTCAATTGACGATCCATGTTCTTGGGGCAAGTGGTTGATTCCCAGCGCAGAACCCCGTAAGAATCCAGACTATAGGCCAACTGGGAAAGAGTACCGATTTCCCTATACCGACGATAAAGGGGCGGTGATTTGCGAAAAGGTCAGAGTGTACCAGAAGCAAGATGACGGCACCACCAAGAAGAAGGATTGGTGGTCACCCAGAGGGATCGACAGTAATCTGTTGATGCCCTACCGATACCTTGAGGCAATCGACCACCTGAAGGCTAACCCTGACTCGCGGCTATTTATTGATGAGTCCGAGATGACGGCGGATCTGTTGTGGTCTAAAGGTCTACCCGCGATCGCGTTCGGGCGTAAGTTTGAAATCCCTCGGATTCGTCAACTATTGGCAGGGTTCGAGGCTCGCCTAGTTGTGTGTGTCGATCAAGATGCTGTAGGGGTTCGCAAGGCTGAGAAATACCTGAAGCTATTCCCAATGGCAGCGACCCTAAAACCCTTCCCTGAGTCCGATTTCTGGCTTCCTGAATGGTTGCCCTCCGACGGTGGGTTAGATGTCAGGGATTGGGTTTTAGAAGGCAAGTTGACCGCTGAACAGATTGCATCGGCCATCCAAGAAGAGATCGCCCAACCCCGACACCATCACCACGGTAACCACCAACGAAAGCGACAAAACCGCCAAGCGTAGCGCAGCCGATGTATTAACCGATATAGCCCTGGCAGAATGCCAACTTTGGCACACGCCCGACGGTGAAGCTTACGCCGACGTGGTGGAGGACGGCATCAACAAGACCTATCCCATTCGCCGGAAATTGTTTAGAAAGTGGCTAACCCGCCGCTACTTCCAAAACACCCAGAAAACTCCCGGTTCCGAAGCACTGCAACAAGCAATCAACTGCCTTGAAGCCCTAGCCGACGACAAACCAGAACGCCCCGTCTTCTTGCGAGTAGCAGAGCATGAGGGACGGCTTTATCTGGATTTATGCCGCGATGATTGGGCGGTTGTAGAAATTTCTGTTGACGGTTGGCGAGTGGTGCATGATGCCCCCGTGCGCTTCCGTCGCACCGAATCACAGCTTGCCCTACCAATCCCAGAGGCAGGGGGCAAGATTGAAGACTTACAGCAGCTACTCAACTTAGACCGCCGCGCCTGGACGATGATCGCCACCTACCTACTCAACTGCTTCACCAACGCGATCGCCTATCCAGTTCTGATCCTCCACGGTGAAGCAGGCAGCGGTAAAACCACACTGGCCACCGTCCTTAAGGAGTTGATTGATCCAGCCAAAGCCCCATTGCTTCCCGCTGTGTCTGACCTCCGGAACTTAGCGATCGCCGCCAATAACCGACACCTCATCGTTTACGACAACCTCAGTGGACTCAACGCCGAGCAATCGGATGCAATTTGCCGGATTAGCACAGGTGGAGGATTCAGCCACCGCACCTTACACAGTGATGGAGAGGAAACATTTTTCGAGTTCACGCGCCCCCAAATCCTCACAGGGATCGATTCAATCGCCACCCGTGGCGACCTCCTAGACCGCTCCATCTTGGTTCCCCTCAAGCCCGTCACCCAACGGGTAGACCTAAACCAATTCCGATCCAATCTGGAGGCCGCCAAGCCTCAATTATTGGGCGCATTACTCACAGCACTCAGCCAAGCGATCGCCAACCTACCCACCGTAGAACTTCCCGACAATTGCCCCCGGATGACCGAATTCACTAAGTTAGGTATTGCCGCAGAATCAGCCCTCGGACTAGACCCCGGCGAATTCTTCAGCACCTACCAAGGCGTGAGAGATGAAGCCCATGAGACCGCGATCGAAGCTTCACCACTCGCCCAGGAGATTCTTGGCCTATTGGAAACCCAAGACTACTGGAGCGGCACAGCCACAGAGCTACTCAAGGCACTAGAATCACGGGTTCCTGACTCCGTGAAGCGTTCTAGGGCGTGGCCATCCAGAGCCGCCGACTTAGGCCGCAGACTGATCCGCATTGCCCCAGACCTGAGAGGCACAG
>CAZJZR010000365.1:0-4722 GCA_964550475.1 uncultured bacterium | reverse complement strand
TTCTGGAACAGCAATTTGATCAAGAAATTCAGCGGTTATCCTTACCCTGGCTCACGTTTCGGGAAGCGGGGGTGCGGACAGGATATAACAAATCCCGTCTCACCGATCTGTGTGTGGTCACCAAAGACCAAGCCAAAGAACTGCTGGGGCAATCGGCAGTATTCCAAACACCGCCCCAGTTAATTGTGGAAGTCGTCAGTCCAGACTCGATCACCAGAGACTACCGCTACAAACGCTCTGAATATGCCGCCTTAGAAGTGCCAGAGTATTGGGTTGTTGATCCGCTAGAGTGCAGCATCACCCTATTGCGCTGGGAAGAAGGCTTTTATGAAGCCAGCCTCTTCACAGGCAATCAGGTAATTCAGTCGCCCACCTTTCCGGAGTTAGCCCTCTCCGTCCAGCAAATTCTCGCCGCTGGCACCCTTGAATAGGGGCGATCGCCACCCCTTGATAAATCGCGTCTGCGGTGCGATTTTTGCTGACCTGGGCAATCAGGAACTTGGATGCTTTATCGACATACGTCGCCATTGCGCCCAGATGATTGCCGCCAATCATTGTATCCGCTTCCCAATGACCAATTTGGATCTTCAGGTCAGCCATCGCAGGTCGTTGTTCAATGCCCACGCGATCAGGAATCATGCCTCGTTTGGTATGGCTTCCCCCCCGCTTTTGCCGTTTGATATGAGAGTGACGCAAGTAACGCGCATAGGCTCCCATCCCCTGATAATCTCCATAGATCATTCCATAGATCATTGGGTAGATGGTTTCATAGCTGACGGTCGGCAGTTGCTCGTGTTTAATCGACCGGCGATTTGTTCGGGGCTATGCCCAGCCTGTAAGCGTTTCTTGATCTGGGCTAGACACTCTGGAGTGATGCGGGCAAAGCGACGTTTAGCCACCTGTCGCCGTTGTTCCGTTTGCTTTTGAGCCGTATCGGGTCGATATACTTTGTCAGGGAACTGTTTGTAGTACTGGCTTTAGCCAGCCAACTGAAGTTGGAACTACAAAGTAAAATTTGTTGGCTGACACAGTATAGTCGCCCGTCTCAGTGCGATTGCGTCGGATTTGAATTGGCACCTTATGGGGTCACCGTAATCATCCCCACCATCCCTGCTTCCGTGTGGCCGGGGATCGTACACCGGAGCGTATAGGTTCCCGCCTTCTGCGGCACAAACACCCAATCGGCATTGGTGCTGGGGCGTAACTCCAGCTCATGAATCGCCCCTTTAATTTCCACATTGCCCGCGTCTACTTTCTGCGTCCAAATGCTGTCGGCAAAGTCTTTGGCGGTGAAGTAATGCTTTTGGTGACTGGGGTTAACCAGGTGTAATTTATACCGCTGTCCGGCCTTAAAGGTGAGGTCACTGGGAAAAAACTTCAGTTGATCGCCGGAATTGCCCAGGCTGACATCAACTGCGATCGCAGTTTGATGGGCGGGATCAACAGCAGCAGCCTGGGCGATCGCCCCCCCTCCACTGCAAAACCACAGTCCCAGTACCAGCGCGATCGCCCAACTGACCCGGATTAGGTATTGTGCTTTATTACCCAAATTCATTACTTCATCTCTCAACGCATATCAAAGTCATTTTACCGAGGTACTGGTGAGAGCATGGCAGAAAAGCCTTGGAGGGATCAATGAACGTTATCGGGTTAGCGATTTACAGGTATGATTGTTCAGCAAATGGGGTTGTAACGACCATTTGTAGTTGCAACGAAATATGAACAGCGAGCCTACTTCGAGCAACTCTCCAACTGATTGGCAGCGATTAGAGTCCATGACCGATGAAGCTATTGATTTCTCAGATTGCCCAGAAGTAACACCAGAGATGTTCGTAAAATCCGTAGTGCGACGCGGTTTACCCGTTGCAAATTGGAAGTCCCTGAATCAAAGCGTTTGTTCAGGTCAACCGGAAGAAGATTGCGCCGCGCCGTAATCCGGCTTCGCTGCCGTAACTGCTGACCGTGAGCGATCGCAAATGGTTAAAGAACGGTTGTCCGGCCAATTCGACAAATTTGATAATCGGTAGACGGTCTTCTAACACAGGTTTGAACCGGAGCCAATCAATGTAGAAGTAGCCGTTATTGGCAGGATTGAGTGGGGCGATCGCGTGGTTAAATTCCGTACTAGTCGCTAGGGTATCGCCATCCACCGCCCGCATGACTTGGTTGATCGCATTAATTGACGTGGCAAACAACTCATACTGTCCCAGAGTGGTGTGTAGCCCTTGGACTTGGGCAGTTAGAGCCAGGGCATCCCCCACGGGAGATGGTGAGGCAGGCAATGGCTTCCGTCCCGCTTTGGCGGTGGGTTTAGTCGCCTTGGCGGGGGTGAGTTCCGTCCAGGCGGTGAGGGTTTGCTGTCCCAAGGTGACCGGGCCGACGCTGTAACCCTTGCGACTGGCTAACTGATCCAACTGGGCGATCGCCGCTGTCGTGCTGGGGGTGCGCTGCACCAGGAACACCCAATCGCTGGTGGAAAAGCCAGAAGGCTTGGCCGGATTGCGATCCGGTGTGGCCTCAGCGGGTGGCAACAGAGCCACGGCATAGTCGCTGCTGACCCAACTGAAGATGTCCTTGGCTAAATTAACCCCCCATTGCTGGTTTAACCGATCAATGGGGCGGCTGACCCACTGCGCCAACGGCGGGTAGGCGGCAACGCCCTGATCCACCGCTGCCCAAATTTGCCTCAGATCCCGACCGGTGGCGGTGAAGGGGAGGCTGGCCGGGAGATAGGCGAGGGTGCCGGGGGGTTCGGTCAGCAGGGCTTTGGTAGCGGGAAGCACTTGTCCAGCCGCACCCAGCAGGGCGGTATCGGCTAACAACCCCTGTCGATCCAGCCCGAGGGCGATCGCCACACTGTCATACACCTGGGTCATGCCCTGGCTGGTGGTTCCCGGTTTCGCGCCAGCCGCTTTCGGACTCGATTTCACCCCAGACTTGGCAGCGGACTGTCCCCCTAACCACTGGGACAGTTGGCCGAGGTTGGCGTAGGTGAGGGCAATTCGTTTGGGTGTGAGGCTGCGGATTGCCTGTTGGTAGCTACGGGAACTGGTGAGGTTGAGTTCACTGGCTTGGACATTATTAATGGCATCGCGCAACACTTTGGGCGAGTTAGCAAATAGGACAAACCGATCGGCTACCACAGCGGTGGTGAAGGTGAACAGAGGAGCCGTGTCATCCCGTTCCGCCGCGTCCCCGGATTTAGTCATCACCCGACTGCCCGATCGCCCTGCGCTACTGTCTGGACGATCGACGATGGGATCAGGCTGTTGGGCGTAGATCAGCTTCACCCCTTTGTAGGGTTGAAACACGAGGTCTAACCCCGCGATCGCCTGCTTTTGCCAATACAGTTGCAGAAATTGCCGCGCCCGTTCCGCATCCTTAGTGGCGACGGCCAGTAAATATCCGGGCTGTTGACCATTGCCGCGATCGCGATCGACATCCGGCGTAGTCACCGCCACCGTAATCTCATCGCCAATCCACGGTTGAATATCCTGGGTATAGTCCAACCCCGTTTTCGCCAGCAGACTTTGCTTAATCTGCTCCGCCTCTGACCGGGTGTATCGCCGTTCGCTCGGATTGGCAATCAGTTGCCGAAAGGCTTCGAGGCGATCGGGATTCACCAACACCGACGCAACCAAGGGAGCCTGTTTAGGAATAAACATTGCGGCGGTGGGACTGGCCGTTTTACTCCCCCCCAACAACGCCAAGGGGTTATTGATCCACAGCCAATAGCCTCCTCCCGCTGCCACCAACAGCAGCACCATCACCAGGGTGAGCAAAATTGAGAAAAATGAACGGCGCGTCATGGCAGCTTAAACCCTGCTGGAGATCCAGTGCTAACCGAGTGTTGGGGATGATGCCGCCCACCAAGGCCGCAATCAACGAATGATTTGGTAGCACACACAGCAGCATTTAACAGAATACTGCGATCGGGGACGTTCACTCCAAGCCAGCACAATCGATTCAGTGGAGATTAGACTGATTGTTACTGGAGAGTGATTTCAAGGAGGTGAACACCATGGGTTTGGTCATTCCTGACGAGTTTCTGCAAACAGCACGTATGACTGAAGCGGATCTCAAACTGGAAATTGCGATTTTGTTATTTCAACAGCAGAAGATCACACTCAATATGGCCAGCCAGTTTGCCAACAAGAATCAACTGGAATTTGAGCGAATTTTGGGCGGTCGTCGGATCTCAATTGGTCATGGTGTACAAGATGGTCAGACCGACCCCAACGCTCTCAAAACGAATAGTCTAGAGGCCAACGGAGTTGTGCCAACGAAAACACCCATGACGCAGGCCGAAATTCTCCAGCGAATGGAGCAACGCAGAACGTTTGCCCCCTCCCAACATCATTTGCCCGATACCCTCACCTTACTTCAGGACGATCGCGCCCGATGACCCACTCTCTCAAATGCGTGGTCGATGCCAGCGTTGGGATCAAGAAATTTATCATCGAACCACTAACCCCCAAAGTGGATCAGCTTTTTGCCCATCTTAATGATCCTCAGGCTCAATTTTACTGGTTCTAATTAAATTTGTGTTGCCCAACGTAGGGGCGAAGCATTCCGGTAGTTAAGTTAGCGAATGACCGAACAATGATGGCCGGAATGCTTCGCCCCTACAAGGTTATCGGTTCAAACACAAAATCATTGAGGATCAGCAATTTTACGTGCCAGATTTGTTTTACATCGAATGCACCAACATTGTTTGGAAGT
>CAZJZR010000364.1:0-4725 GCA_964550475.1 uncultured bacterium | reverse complement strand
TTAAGTCGGGTGGTGGATTTTGGACGAGTGATTACGGCAATGATTACGCCGTTTGACGCGGATGGGCAGATTAACTATGCTGTGGCCGAAAAATTAGCGGTGCATTTGGCGGAAAACGGTTCGGACGCGCTGGTGGTCTGTGGCACAACGGGCGAATCACCCACCCTCACCTGGGAAGAGGAGCATGAGTTATTCCATGTGGTGCAGCAAGCGGTGGCAGGCAAAGCCAAGGTGATCGCCGGGACGGGATCAAACTGTACGCGGGAGGCGATCGCTGCCACCCAAAAAGCGGCTCAGATGGGATTGGATGGCTCCCTGCAAGTGGTGCCCTACTACAACAAACCACCCCAGGAAGGGCTGTATCAGCATTTCAGCGCGATCGCCCAGGCCAGTCCTGACCTGCCGATCATGCTCTACAACGTCCCTGGTCGCACCAGCCAAAACCTCACCCCAGAAACCGTTGCCCGTTTGGCCGCCATTCCCAACATTGTTGCCGTCAAGGAAGCCAGCGGCAATATCGACCAAGCCAGCCATATCCGCCGCCTCACCCCACCGGACTTTGCCATCTACTCCGGCGACGACTCCCTCACCCTACCGTTGATGGCGGTTGGCGGCAGCGGCGTGGTGAGTGTTGCCAGTCATTTAGTAGGCAAACCCATCCAAGAGATGTTACAGTGCTTTATGAATGGTCGTGTTAAGGATGCTACCCAGATCCACTTACAACTGATGCCCCTGTTCAAGGCTCTGTTCATCACCACCAACCCCATCCCGGTCAAGTGTGCCCTGAACCTGTTAGGTTGGAATGTCGGTGTGTTACGTCCGCCCCTATGCGAAATGTCTGCGGATCTAGTGCAGACCTTAAAGGCAACGATGGCAGAACTGTCACTCTTGTAACTCCTTCTCTTGTAATTAACCCAGGTATGTACCCGTAACTAACATTACTTTCGTCATCAGCCAACATTGTTATCGATCAATTGCGGCATCAGATTTGTTTGATTTCGTCGGTTTGATTGGGTTAAGTTGATAAATTTGACTACCTTGGGTCAATAACTTGCCTAAACAATGCTGCGAGTGGATAATTAGTTTGGGTTACAACCGCTTTTTTGTCCGGGGATTTCCTTTCAAGCAACGTTGTCTAATCCCTACGGGGCATCGGGTTTCGGCTCTAAGTTTCCAGACAATTGAATACTTTTAATTTGAATACCCTGAATTGCATCTTAATTGCATAATTTTGGTTCATCATTATTTGCCTGCGATCGCTCTATCAATAGGAGGATTTAGTTGTTGATTACCTAACTAAAATTGATTACCTAACTAAAATAGAGGGAGTACACTAATTTCCCGGTTGCGCCCTTTTTCAAGATTTGCGCTTAGATGCCAGTGCTATTGGTTGGTTTAACTGAAAAAAAAGTGTTTGAAAGAAAGACTGTTTGGTTGGAATTGCTTGTTTGAATTACGATCCTGTGTCAGGTAGTTGTTCGGAGTACTAGTTTCAACTAGCCAACTGAGGTTGGCACTACAAACTGGAATTAGAAACTAATTTTTGGGGCTGACACAATAGAGATATCAAAAGTGCTGTAAATGTTGAATTAAATCTGATGATGCTTGAGTTAGAATATGATTGAATGAATGTAGTTAAATCCGCCAGTAAACTATTGATTAACGTCTTGATTTCCAGATGGTAGACTCAGTTAATAGTTGTCAATAATTGGTCAAGTAATTGGCGATCGCCTGCCAAACATTCCTACGGGGATCGCTCGGTTTCGTGATACCAGATAAGCTGAACTGTTGGCCGTAGTCACAGCTTTATATCCAATTAAACCAGTTACACTGCTTGACATCATTCACTACTTAAAATTATCCAATTTCCGTCTTTCCCAGGCACAACTAGGGAGTTCACAACCAGAGAGTTAGCGGTGAACGGAAACGGATCAAGACAGATAACAGTTGATCACAGTTAAAGTCAAAGTGGATGAGGTCAAAGTAGGTAAATTTAAAGTAAACTGAAGACTATTTCCATTGCCTTTGCTTGCGGTTAACTGGAGTCCACAGGTCGCGATCGCTGAAGCAGTTCTAGGGTGATTTTTGACTCGCACTTAAGTTGCTTCTGGGGTTACTTCTAGGTCAACCAATTGCAATCAAATTGACAGTCGAATGCCCGTAGAACCACTGTTTGTACCTGAATCTCGTCACTAATTGGCAAGTTTTTAACCAAATAGTCCGGTATCGATTAGCAACGGAATGAATAGTGATAAACCAGATACAAAATTCGCATGAGCCACATAAGTTATACACCCATTAATCCGAATTAGATCCGAATTAGATCCCAACTGAATTACACCCTAACTATACGTAACCTGTAATCGTTTTAGGATCACTGCAACTTCAGATTCTTCCTATTAACCCGTACCTATGTCTCTGCATCCTGCAATGGATTTGACAGCAAAACCTGCCCTTCCAAATCTCGAACTTATTCAATTCTCATTCCTCAGGAACACAAACAGAAAATATCGATTTAGAATTTAATCTAAGGAACATTTGTATTCTTTTGCCAGATTTTAATCATCAGTCATTAGCCAAGATCAGTCCGACTGCTTTACTTGTCTCAACAGTTAATTGCAACTGATTTACACCAAGTTTTTACCTTGGTTTGAATTGACTAGCTCGGTTTCACCATTTAGCTTTTACAGTCATTCATTTGATGATGCAAGCTTGATTTTTCTAACCCTTTTATTTACTAAGGACGCGAATGAGTAATAACGGAAACCAACCCACTCTCAAAATTATTCCCTTGGGTGGTCTGCACGAAATTGGCAAAAACACCTGTGTGTTTGAATATGGCGATGAAATGGTGTTGTTGGATGCTGGACTAGCCTTCCCCACCGATGGTATGCATGGGGTCAATATTGTCCTTCCCGATATGACCTATGTGCGGGAAAATCGCCACAAAATTAAGGGCATGATTGTCACCCATGGCCACGAAGATCACATTGGGGGCATTCCCTTTCACCTCAAACAATTTGAAATTCCAGTGATTTATGGCCCGCGTTTAGCCATGTCGTTATTGGAAGACAAATTGGAAGAAGCGGGAGTCCTAGACCGCACTGAACTGCGTCGGGTGCGACCCCGTGATATGGTGCGAATTGGTAACTCTTTCTTTGTGGAATATATTCGCAATACCCACTCGATTGCTGATAGTTTCACCGTCGCGATTCATACCCCTGTTGGTGTGGTCATCCATACGGGCGACTTTAAGATTGATCACACGCCTGTGGATGGTGAATTTTTTGATTTACAAAAGTTGGCGGAGTATGGCGAAAAGGGCGTTCTCTGCTTAATTAGTGACTCCACCAATGCCGAATTGCCAGGATTTACCCCATCGGAGCGATCGGTGTATCCGAATTTAGATCGGGTATTCAGTCAGGCGAAGGGACGGTTGATTGTCACCACCTTTGCCTCGTCTGTGCATCGGGTCAACATGATTTTGGAGTTGGCGCAGAAACAGGGGCGGGTGGTATCGGTGTTGGGGCGTTCCATGCTGAACGTGATTGCCCACGCCCGCAACTTAGGTTACATCAAGTGCGAAGACAATTTGTTGCAACCGCTGCACGCCATTCGCAATATGCCGGATGAGAAGGTGTTGATCCTGACAACGGGATCCCAAGGGGAACCGCTGTCGGCTCTGACGCGGATTGCCAACAAAGAACACCGCCAAATTTCCATCCGCCAAGGCGATACAGTGGTGTTTTCCGCTAACCCGATCCCCGGTAATACGATCGCGGTGGTCAACACCATTGATAAATTGATGATCCAGGGTGCGAAGGTGGTCTATGGGCGCGATCGCGGCATCCACGTCTCCGGGCACGGCTGCCAGGAAGATCAAAAGCTGATGCTGGCGTTGACCAAGCCGAAGTTCTTCCTACCTGTCCACGGTGAGCACCGGATGTTGGTGAAACATGCGGAAACGGCTCAAAGCATGGGCATTCCGGCAGAAAACATGGTGATTATTGACAATGGCGACATTGTGGAACTGACGACTGAATCGATCCGGATTGGCGGTAAGGTGCCGTCTGGGATTGAGTTGGTGGATGCGTCCCGCAATGGCGTGGTGAATGACAAGGTGCTGAAGGAACGGCAACGCCTCGCCGAGGATGGGGTGGTGACGGTGGCCACGGTGATTGCCACCAATGGCAAGCTGTTGACCCGTCCGGAAATCCATCTGCGCGGGGTGGTGTTGTCGATGGAGCGCAACCAGTTGCGGCAAGCGATTGAGTCCACCATTGAAGCGGTACTGAGCGATCGCTGGACCGATTTTGCTCGCAATTTCGGTAATGACCAAGTTGAAGTGGATTGGGCTGGGTTGCAGGTGCAACTGGAGCGGGAAGTGATGAAGCTGCTGCGGCGGGAATTCCAGTCTGATCCCTTGTTGGTCTTCCTGATGCAAACGCCGGATGTAACGGCCACACCCACATCGGCAACGGTTAGCTCTACACCCGCGCCTTCACCCACCAGTTCCATTTCCGCTGGTGCCCGCACCCGGACGCGATCGTCTGCGGTCGGCGCGGCATCGTAGGAAAATACGGTGTGTCCGCTATAGGGGCGATGTATTTGCACTGAGATTTAGGACGTTTGTAACCGTTCACTCCCCGGATGGGGAGTGAACGGTTACGGGCGGGCGTATTTCACGGTTGGGGGAGGGGCGGTTAAAACCGCATCTACAAGAAC
>CAZJZR010000363.1:0-4739 GCA_964550475.1 uncultured bacterium | reverse complement strand
ACAGCGCAAAAATCTGTTTGATTTACGCCGGATGGCGATTGTCCACAATTTGCATATCATGGCTAGAACTCCCACTCAGCACCCACAGCAGGCCAACTGATCAGGCCAACTGATTAGGTGACCGGTGCTCTAGCAGCGCAGGGGGATTTTATTTAAGGCATAATTGCGCCTTGGGTTTTGGCATTTTTCAAGTTGGTCTGGTTAACGATCGCCCCACTTAAATTGGCATTGATGAGGTCGGCCCCGTCCAGATTCGCCTTGGTCAGATCGGCTCCTTGCAGATACGCATTGTTCAAATTTGCCTTGGTCAGATTGGCTCCGGTTAAGTTGGCCATGGCTAGGGTGGATTCGGATAGGTTGGCCTCAGTTAACGTCGCATTGGTTAAGTTGGCACTGTCCAGCAAAGCGGCGGATAGGTTAGCCTTTTGCAGATTGGCTCCGGTGAGGTCGGCTCCATTCAAATTCACCTGACTCAAATCTCGGCCTTGCAAGTCCTGTCCAGCCAAATTGCAACCAGAACAGTTTTTGGCCGCCAGTTTAGCCGCGACTTCACTAGCCGATGGTGCTTGTCCTGCCTCGCCTCCACCCCGCGCACAGGCTGACAGCGCGATCGGTGTGCCCAGTAGCAGGATGAGCATGATCAGTCGCCTCGTTGGCAGGGTGAGGGGCGATCGCGAATCACTGAAAAACTGGAAATGTAGCGAAGTCATAGGTTTTGGTAATAAATAATTGGTAATTGGTCATCGGGAATGCAGCGGTGCAGGTGGTTACTCCGCCCGACTGTGGGACATTTGCCAACTGAGCAAAATCACCGGAATTAAGCCCACCGCCACGATCGCCAACGCTGCCCCTGCCGCCTCCGCCAATCGTTCATCGGAAGCCAAGTTATAAACCCGCACCGCAAGGGTATCGAAATTGAACGGGCGCACAATCACCGTTGCAGGCAATTCCTTCATCACATCGACAAACACCAGGGTAACTGCCGTCAACAGTCCACTGCGTAATAGCGGCAAATGTACCCGCAACAGCGTGCTGGTGGTGCCATGGCCAAGGCTGCGGGCGGCATCGTCTAAACTGGGTTTGATCTTGACCAAATTGGAGTCTACGGCATTGAAGGAAACCGCTAGGAAGCGTACCAAGTAGGCAAAGATCGTGGCGGCGATCGTTCCACTCAACACCAACCCCGTAGACACATTAAAGGTTGCCCGTGCCCAGGCATCAATGGCATTGTCCACCGTTCCCAACGGGAACAAAATCCCCACCGCAATCACCGAACCGGGGATGGCATAGCCCATCGCCGCCAATTGGGTCGCAGATCGCACCCCCCAGGAGGGGTTCAGCCGTTGGCCGTAGCTGAGGATCAACGCCAACACCGCTGCAATCACCGCTGTCAGGCTGGACAAGGTAAAACTATGCCAGCCCCACGCCCAAAACTCGCCATTAAAGGTGACTTGCCAATTTTCCCACGCCATTTGTAACAGTACGCCAGCGGGGAGCAAAAAGCCGAACAGCAAGGGCAGGAAACAGGTGAGCATCGCCACCAGCGATCGCCAACCCTTCAACTGATAGCGGGGTAACTGTTGCGATCGCGGGCTGGTTTGGTAATACTTCGCCTGTCCCCGCGACACCCGCTCCAGCACAATCAGCACTAGCACAAAGGCCAACAAACACACCGCCAACTGGCACGCCGCCAACCGCTCCCCCATATTCAGCCATGTGCGATAAATCCCGGTGGTGAAAGTGGGCACGGCAAAATAGTCCACCGTACCAAAATCATTCAACGTTTCCATCAACGCCAACGCCAAGCCCGCCATAATCGCAGGCCGAGCCATCGGCAACCCGACCTTAAAAAAACTGCTCCAGGGATTACAACCCAGGCTGCGACTGGCTTCCAGCGTCACCATTGACTGGGTTAAAAATGCCGATCGCGCCAGCAAAAATACATAGGGATATAGCACGAGGGTCAACATCACAATGGCACCCCAGAGGGAGCGGATGTGGGGGAACCAATAGTCTGCCGCACTGCTCCACTGGTTCACGGTACGCAGCCAGGTTTGCACGGGGCCATAGTATTCCAACAATTCCGTATAGGTGTAGGCGAGGATATAGGCGGGAGCGGCCAGGGGCAATAACATCGCCCAACTGAACCAATGCACCCCCGGAAAGCGGCACAGCGTCACCAACCACGCCGTACTCACGCCGATGACGCTGGTACCCACCGCCACCCCCACCATCAGCAAGAGGGAATTGACCACATAATCTTTCAACACTGTGGCGGCTAAATGCTGCCACACATCCCCCGTATTGGCAAAAACACTGCTGAGAATTACTAGCACTGGTGATGCGACCAGGAGGGCGATCGCGATCGCTACCACCATCCAGCCCTGTTCCCGTCGCAACGCCGCAGTTACCATTTTTCCGTCTCACTCATGTCCGTAATTAACCCAGTGCTGCACAGGTATTTTTAACAATTCACCCTGTCATAATCTGGCACTTTACCCTACAATTATTGAGAATAAAATGCAATAGTATCTTTTTTGCTGGTCGCCTTAAGCAATCATGGCTGCAACCCCCATTCTCCAATTAGAAACCATCACCAAACGCTTTCCCCGCTGTCGGTATCCAGCCGTTGACCGTTTAAGCTTAGACTTGCAACCCGGAGATATTCTCAGCCTATTGGGGCCGTCGGGTTGTGGTAAAACCACCCTGTTGCGGATGGTGGCCGGATTTGAACAACCGACTGAGGGAACGATTCGGTTGGCGGGACAGGTGGTAGCCGGAGCAGGCCAGTGGGTCGCTCCAGAACATCGGGATGTGGGCATGGTGTTTCAGGACTACGCCCTGTTCCCCCACCTGACGGTTAGCGAAAACATTGCCTTTGGGCTGAAAAATCACAAGCGCAAAGCCTGTACGCCAACCCAAATTAAAGAACGGGTACGGGATGCGATCGCCCTCGTCGGACTCTTCGGCTTAGAAAATCGCTACCCCCACGAATTATCCGGTGGGCAACAGCAACGGGTCGCCCTCGCCCGTGCCCTTGCGCCCCAGCCCTCGCTGATCCTGCTGGATGAACCGTTGAGTAACTTGGATGTGCAAGTGCGGCTGCGACTGCGGGAAGAAATTCGCCACATTCTCAAAACCGCTGGCATCTCGGCTCTGTTTGTCACCCACGACCAAGAGGAAGCCTTGTCCATGTCCGATCGCATTGCGGTGATTCGGCAAGGGCGATTGGAACAGGTGGGCACGCCAGAGGAAATTTATCGCACCCCCGCCACTCGGTTTGTGGCGGAGTTTGTCAGTCAGGCCAATTGTCTCCCCGCCCAACGGCGCGGCAACCTGTGGGAAACGGAGATTGGTTGTTTCCCGATTACCACCACTGCTGCCATGCCTGAACCCTTCGAGCAAGGGATCATGATGATTCGGCAGGAGGATTTGCTGATCCAACCGGATCAGGAGGGCACGCTGCGGATTCGCGATCGCCAATTCCTGGGACGGGAACACCGCTATTGTTTGCTGAGTGAATCGGGACAGGAGTTTCATGCCCGCAGTTGGACAGGCGAGGTGCTCACCGTCGGCAGTTTGGTGAAGTTTTCCGTCCCCAGCGATCGCATCCAAGTCTTCCCCACCGACGAATAACCGCAACAGCATGGGCACCATTACCCCAGAGCTGCGCCCTCACCCCAATCCCTCTCCCGCCCCCTACCGTGTATACACAAGTTGAAGCTGCTGTCGCGGAGGGCTGTTTAGCCCCCTAAATCCCCCAATTCTGGGGGACTTTGAATTTCTGTTCCCCCAGAATTGGGGGCTAGGGGGCGGCTCGCCATTGGCTCTGACTAGATTCGATCACTTATGTATACACGGTAGCCCGCCCCACAGGCTAAGCTAACGACACCGCCAACGCACTGGTAGAGAGAGCTGATTTTCGCGATAGTTCCTGCGAGCGGGTTACCCTTGAGGTAGCCTCAAGCCCCAAGTGTTGACCCCAAGGGTTTAAGTATGGAAATTCTGGAGGTAACCTGCGATGGTTAGTACCCTACCTGAAGCCAAATCGTTAGTCACCGATGCCTGGGTGAAAGTGAGTTGGGATGAGTTTTTAGCTCTTGCGACTAATCCAGTCGATGACAAGAGCAGATTTTATTATGACGACGGGCAAATGAGGGTTGAGACCATGCCAATTGGTGCTGGCCATGGGCGAGATAACACGTTACTTTCGCAGATCGTGAGTCTTTATGGTGCGCTGAAAAGTATTCGGTTGGTTGGTTTGACCAATGGCAGCTTTCGGAAACAGGGTGTACGGGAATGTCAACCGGATCTAGCGTTTTATATTGGAATTGATTTCCAGATTCCCCCGAAAACCTCTCAACCGATTGATGTCGATGAGTTCGGAGCACCCGATCTGGCGATCGAAATTGCGTCCACAATGTTGAATGATGACTTGGGGCGGAAACGGTTGCTGTATGAGCGATTGGGGGTGCAGGAATACTGGGTGGTGGATGTGGAGGCCGGTGAAGTGATTGCCTTTGAAGTGTTTGATGGTGGCAGTCGGCAAATCCAGGTATCCAAGGTTTTGCCAGAATTGGCGATCGCCACCATCGAACTCGCATTGCAGCGCAGCCAAACCGAAGACGACGGAGCGATCAACCGCTGGTTATTGCAAACGTTTAGTGCCTTGGGGAATGGTCAATCAGCATAATTCTGCAAATTCCTTAGTCGTAACCGTTCACATCCCCTCATTAGAA
>CAZJZR010000362.1:2734-4740 GCA_964550475.1 uncultured bacterium | reverse complement strand
AACGGCACGACTGTAAGGCCAATTGCATATTGTATCGCGCTAGTTGAACCTGCTATGCACTTCCAGCCAATAAACCCAAAAATCAGGCCGAACATCCAGCCACCTGTTCTCTTGACTCATCCCAGAGATCAGCCAATGCGCCAGATATAAATGGCCGCGATCGCCCATTCAATTCATTTACATCTGAGGATCGCTCTATATGGCGGTAACAAAAGCTGAATTTTTTGTTTACGGAAATTCACTATTCATGTCTTAATAGTGCTTAACTTAAACCTTAAGCGAAGACGTTAATCTAGAGCGATTGTACTAAATCTCTGAGTTTTACCCCTTCAGAGAGTTGATCACAGCAATGCCCCAAGTTGAAAGGAAAGAATAGGCAAGTTCGGATTACTGTCTAGTTAGATAGATCTTATGAAATTACATAGATCTCATGAAATACATGCAGGTTCTCGCCATTGAAGGCAGATTGAGAGCATAAGTATAACTGGATCAGCGCAGTCTTCTTAATAGCCAGTTGTTCAATCAGCACATCCTAATTTGGTTCAGTAACACTATTTTGTTCAGTAACATGGTCATGCACGTTATGTCACCAACGTTAAGCGACTTAAAGGTGAAAATCAAAACACACACTGCTCTCGTTGGTGTTGTTGGGTTGGGCTATGTTGGTTTGCCATTCGCCGTAGAGAAAGCCAAGGTTGGTTACCGTGTGTTGGGAATTGAGCAAAACCCCCAACGGGTTGAGCGGGTTAACATGGCCGATAACTACATCGCCGATGTTAAGGATGAAGATTTAAAAGCGGTTGTTACATCTGGCAATTTACAGGCCGTCCTAGGGTTCGATCGTGTCCCAGAAATGGATGTGATCGTAATTTGCGTTCCTACGCCATTGACTAAAAATTTGACTCCTAATTTGAGCTACATCGAAGCCGTGACCCATGAACTGGCGAAACATTTACGACCGGGGCAATTGGTCACGTTGGAGTCAACCACCTATCCCGGTACCACTGATGATGTGATGCGCCCGATCTTGGAGCATCTGAGTGGATTACGCCAAGGTACAGATTTCTGCTTAGCCCATTCTCCAGAGCGGGTTGATCCCGGTAATAAACGTTATACAACTAAAAACACCAGCAAGGTTGTCGGGGCTTCTGATCCAGCATCCCTAGACGTGGCGACGTTGTTTTACCAACAAACGATTGATCATGTGGTTCCGGTGAGTAGTGCCAAAGCGGCTGAACTGGTCAAGGTGTTTGAGAATACGTTTCGTGCGGTTAATATCGCCTTGGTGAACGAATTAACGTTGCTGTGCGATCGCCTCAATCTGAATGTTTGGGAAGTCCTAGATGCAGCCAACACCAAGCCCTTTGGGATCATGCCGTTTTATCCTGGGCCTGGGGTCGGTGGGCATTGTATTCCCATTGATCCCCATTATTTGGAATGGAAAGCCAAAGAGTTTAACTTCAATACTCACTTCATTGCTTTGGCTGGGGAAATCAATCGTTCCATGCCGTTATTTGTTCGCGAAAAGGCTCGACGGGTACTCAATCAGGTTGGTATTGCACCGTCAACCGCTAATGTGTTGGTCATGGGTGTAGCGTATAAAAAAGACCTAGAAGATTGGCGGGAATCGCCATCAATCATGGTTTTTCAGAGTTTGCTAGAGGATAGGATGACTATCCATTATCACGATCCATTTGTTCCAGAAATTGACGTTCATGGTCAAGTGTTTTCTAGTGTGGAATTAACCGATGACGAGATCGCCGCAGCCGATCTCGTCATCATTGCGACTGACCATACATCCATTGATTATGTCAATTTAGTCCAACAATCCAAGGCGGTTTTGGATACGCGCGGTGTGACCCGTCATCTTGATTTGGCTGAGCGCGATCGCAGTAAAGTTACATTGCTGTAATCGATTGTGGTGGGGTGGGCAGAGTTCCACGCCAGTCAGACTTCAGCCAGCAGGTATCTGGCATGAATTGGCTGCGAGTCACATGATGATGTAA
>CAZJZR010000362.1:0-2634 GCA_964550475.1 uncultured bacterium | reverse complement strand
AGTCACATGATGATGTAAAAAGAGTTATATAGGGAACAAAGGTTGGGACGTGGCAGATTCAGTTGGCAATCAAGCTAAAGTAATTGTCGTTGGAGCCGGAAATTGGGGCAAAAATCTAGTTCGCAATTTCTCCAACTTAGGGGCATTAGCAGGTGTGGCCGAAGCTCATCCTGGGTTGCGAGATCAAATTGCCCAGACTTATCCCAACATTCCCATCTATGCTGACTTTCAAGATGCCTTAACGGCTGATGTCAATGCCCTTGTCCTCGCCACTCCCGCCCCCACTCATTATCAGTTGGCTAAACAAGCTTTAGCGGCGGGCAAGGATATTTTCGTTGAGAAACCGATGACCTTGCGAACTGATGAAGCCCGTTCGCTGGCCGAATTGGCTGATCAACAGGGGCGGATCTTAATGGTGGGGCATTTATTGCTCTATCAACCCGCGATCGCATGGATGCGAGATTATCTCGCTAGTGGCAAAGCCGGAAAAGTTCTCCATGTCGCCACCCAACGCTTCAAACTTGGAAAAGTTCGCACGGAAGAAAATGTTTGGTGGTCATTTGCGCCCCATGATGTATCTGTTGTCTTGGATTTACTTGGTAATCCTAAATTAGAGAAAGTGGCGACCTATGGGAATGCCATGTTACAACCGGGCATTGCTGATTACGTCCAGGTAGAATTACGGTTCCAAGGTGGACAATCTGCTCAGATTGGCTGTTCTTGGTATTGGCCTCTGACCCAGCGCAGTACGGTTGTTATTGCCGAAAAGCAAATGTTGGTTTACGACGAAGTGCAACAAACCGTCACCGTGCACTCGAAGTACATTGATCAGGATTTAGCGCATCACGATGATGGCAGTGAAATCGTCCAGGTGGCAGCATCCGAACCTTTAAAAATTGAGTGCCAACACTTTTTAGATTGTATTGCGACTCGCCAGAAACCTCGCTCAGACGGTTGGAATGGGGTCGCAGTAGTGGAGATTTTAGAGGAGGCGCAAACATTAATCCATGGCTAACTATTTCGCTCATGAATCGAGCTACATTGATGATGGTGCAGAAATTGGTGACGGCACAAAAATTTGGCACTTTTGCCATGTTTTTGGTAAAGCTAAAATCGGTCGCAATTGTGTCTTTGGCCAAAACGTTTTAGTCTCCAATCATGTTGTGGTTGGAGACTATTGTAAAATCCAAAATAACGTCTCCCTATACGAAGGCGTAATCTTAGAAGACTATGTATTTTGCGGCCCCAGCATGGTGTTTACTAACGTTAAAACCCCTCGCTGCGAATTTCCTCGCAACACCAGTAACGACTACCTGAAAACCTTAGTCAAACGTGGCAGCAGTATTGGTGCCAATGCCACCATCGTCTGTGGTGTAACATTACATGAGCACGCTTTTGTTGCAGCGGGAGCTGTCGTGACGAAGGATGTCCCATCCTATGCCATCGTGGCAGGTACACCAGCTAAAATTATTGGCTGGATGAGTGCCTACGGTGATGTGTTAAAGTTCGATGCTGAAGGGTTTGCTATCGACTCCATAGGCACCAAGTATCAGCAAGTTGCCGAGACGACCGTTATTAGAATTGCTTGAACATTGCATGAGCCAGACTAAAATTCCCGTTCTTGATCTAAAGCCTCAGTATGAATCGTTGAAAGATGAGATTCAGGCTGCCATTAACCGCGTACTTGAGGGCGGGCAATTTATCATGGGGCCAGATGTCAAGCTGTTTGAACAAGAAGCGGCTACTTATCTGGGGGTACGTCATGCGATCGCTGTCAATTCTGGCACCGATGCTTTAGTCATCGGCTTGCGAGCATTGGGAATTGGCACGGGCGATGAAGTGATCACCACGCCATTCAGCTTTTTCGCCACAGCAGAGTCCATCAGCAATGTAGGGGCAACTCCAGTTTTTGCTGATATCAACCCCATTACGTTTAATATTGATCCTGCGGATATCCTCAAAAAGATTACTCCCCGCACCAAGGCAATCATGCCCGTTCATCTGTATGGCAACCCAGCCGCCATGACGGCCATTCTAGAGATTGCCAATGCCCATAACCTCAAGGTAATTGAGGACTGTGCCCAATCGTTTGGTGCTCGGTATTATGGGGACTGTGATGGTTGTAACCAAACGTGCAGTCAGACAATTCGTAGCGCGATCGCTGGAAAACAGACCGGAACCATCGGTGATGTCGGAGCCTATTCCTTTTTCCCGTCCAAGAATTTAGGAGCCTACGGTGACGGGGGAATGGTGGTTACTAATGATGACCAGATCGCTGAAATGGCTCGGATGCTGCGGGTACATGGTGCCAAGAAAAAGTATCACAACGAGGTGTTGGGCTATAACTCCCGATTAGATACGCTGCAAGCCGCTATCCTACGGGTAAAGTTGCCACACATTGACCAATGGAATCAAGGGCGGCGGCGAGTGGCTCAAACCTACAATCAACTCCTGGCAGATGTACCGGGGATTATTCCTCCTACAATTTCCCAAGGGCATGTCTTCCATCAGTACACTATTCGCATTACTCACGGCAAGCGAGATAACCTACATCAGCAGCTCACTGCCCAGGGCATTGGCTCAATGATCTACTATCCCATTCCCCAAGATCGCTTGCCTGTCTATTCAGGACAG
>CAZJZR010000361.1:0-4761 GCA_964550475.1 uncultured bacterium | reverse complement strand
CCAACTCCTGCACTTCGTAATAAACAAACTCGCCAATCCGCACATAACGGTTATCAGCGGTAATCAACACATATTGATTCCCCTCTTCCCCTGGTCCTTTGACCGTACCAATGACTGTTTTAATGGTGGACAGATGAGCGGACAAGGCGGAATTGGCAACCATGGCATAACGTGAGGATAGGAGGGAGCGTAACCGTTCACATTCCCCCATAAGAAAAGTGTTGCGGGCTACGCCCGCTGGTTCCTCCCCTGATGGGGCTACCGTGTATACAGATCTTGGGACGAGAGTTGTTATCCCCGCATTACCCCCCTTAATCCCCCCTTGGAAAGGGGGGAAATCCAGTTCTCCCCCTTTCCAAGGGGGAGTTAGAGGGGGTCAGGAATGGGACTCTATGCACAAACAGATTTGTGTATACACGGTAGCCTGATGGGGAGAACGGTTACGGAGGGAGCAATGCCGTTTGTAGGGACGCGGTAACCGCACCCTAGCTGCGGGCAACTGAACTGAATGGTTACATCAAAATATAACGGTTTTCAACCAACTGAAGCCCCTTAGTTATAGGTTATAGCCGCTGGCGGTCATAAAGCCATTAAAAAGGGGCTTCAGCGTCTTGCTTGCCCCTGTTCGTCAATCATTGTTTCAGCCAAATTGTCTGGACTGCACACTAACCACGCTTTTTCCCGGACGCGACCTTCGCCTGCGCCTTGGCTTGGTTGGTGGAGGTTGTGGCACGGGATGTGGTCATTTTTCGTTCTGTCCGGAAGGTAACATTCATCCCTTCGGAGGTTTGTTCTAATACCAATAATGGGGTTGGTTTTGCTTTTTGATCCCAGTGAATTTGGGCAATTCGACCTTGGAGCGTCGGTTGCCAATTTTGATCGCTGCCTTTGGGACTGAGGTAAATTTCCAAACAATCAATAATTTGGTTCACCGTGACCGAGGTGGGCTGGGTCGGCAATTTAGTGAGCCGAATTTGAATCCGGAACAGCACTCGCTTTGTGCCTTTGGCAACATTCTCTGGTTCGTATTCCACATCAAATGTTTCATCCACTTGCCGTCCGGTACTGGCAACACCAACCGTTCCTTCATTGGCTTGATTGGGACGTAAGGCGACTGAAATGCGTTCTTTCACCTTAATTTTGATTTGGTTCACAATCGCGAAATGGAAAATTTCTTCTTCCATTCGCAGCCGGAGATAATCTAGATTAAATTCGCGCGAGTGAATCAAATCTGGATTGGTTTCCATCTTGGTGATGGTTTGAGCCGCAAGCTTCAATTTTTTTTGAAGTTCCTTATTTTTGAAATCTTCAAACTTTAATTGTTTCTTCAACTGGTCGAACTTCCACTTAGAAAATCCAGCCAGGGCGATGAGAATTAGCAGCAAACCTCCTGAGGTGAGCATCCAGACTTGACCAGCGTTACTTGTATCAGCAGCCTTGGATGGCTTTTTGGGAGTTTGCGCCAACAACGGATCGACAAGAATGATCTGCTGCATAGTAGGCACGCCTGAAAGGACTTATAGTTTCATATTTACCTTAAGATTCATCAATCCCAACCCCGTAGAAGCACTGATATTAATTCTAGCTAATGTGCGTAATCCTGAAGCTTTACTGAGCATGGAGAATGGTGATTCTCCGTGAGTCCGGTGGTGCATTCAAGCCTTGGGGAAAAAATAGTTAAAAGCTGATATTTAACTATGGTTAAACTAAATTTTATAGTTGTATTTATCGAACCTGATAAGTCAGTCGCAAATACTAATTGAGTTGTCAGCTACAGGATGCGCTCACCTGTCGCAATCAGGACAGTAAGCCCCTTTGCCTGTACACGAGCAACCTAAAAATTCGCCTCAATTGGCTATATTGCCGGATCAGGTTTGGTGCAGGCGTTGTCTCGGTATAACCGTTCACTCCTGGTCAGGGGATGAACAAGCAGGTGTAGCCCGCAACGCTTTTCATCTGGGGGGATGTTAACGGTTACGTCTCAGTAGTTTTAAGAGAGAGTCAGGAAAATTTTGTAACGGAAATTACGCAGGTAGATGCTAGTTAGGGAGGCAGTTAGCCGAGGTAGATGCTAAGTCGGGCAGAGACTGGTTGAATAGTCTCCCAGCAGCGTGATGTTCTGCGCGCTCCGCGTACAAAAAATCACGCTTTAAACCACCCTCTAACGGTTAGGGAAGGGGTACAACCCTGACGAGCAGGTTGAACCGTCGATGCTGGAGCAGTATTAATTGTACAAAGTCCCAGTTTGCGTGTCCGGGTAGTTTGGACAATATTTAATACCCCCTGCTGTAATCCTACCTCTATCGGTTGATAAACGGATAAGGGGTGAAAGCCTTCATGACCCTTGTGATGTCAGTTATCCCCTGCCTAAACGGCTAGCTTTTGCTTCACAACAATTAATAAATAATTGTGGCATAGTACCGATTCAGAGTACCGATTCAGATTTCCCCGGGTTCGGTTGGGACAGTGAACCAGATGGATCAGAAATCTGCGGCAAGCGTTTTCAGAATGTGGTACTGACAAGCTCCCCTAGGGGGAATATGAATGGGTACATGCCATGAGCGAGGGATAGAAATGGGCAATCAGCCAATCAGCCAATCAGCCAACCCAACAGATACAGGTGATGCGGATACAGTTTTCACTTGCCTCCGTCAGCGGTGATATCACTGTGGTGATATCACTGTATTATGCCTCCGCTGCTTGGATCGACTTCTGTCGCAACAGTAACCAATAGAAATCAAGCTTAGTCAACGCGCCTGTAGACAGCGCGTTTCATCCTGCTATTCAGCAACACCCGATTACTTAACCGTTGATTGATTGATTGATAAATTGACTTCCCTTTGACAGAAATGATAGGGTCTATGCAAGATCGTTGACGCGATCGCCCGCTCCATGGCAATTTCCTATGCTGGGGATGAGTCAGCCGAGCGGTGATTCAGTCAGCCTAATTTAACCTCTCCCCTGTTGGATCGATCGTGCGATCGCTGGATTGCTCTTGGGGTCATCCTGGTAGTCGGGGGCAGTAGGTTAAAGCGGAGGAACCAATCCGTGGGTGAGTGTTTTGGTGTGAACCCACAGGGGCTTATCTTAGCCACAGTCGCATGGTCGTTTTCTGGCTCAATTGCACAGCTAAGAAGGGTATCTCTCAACCCTAGCCCGTCAGCTAACTTCGTCGGCATTGGGGGAAGACGGTAAAGACAGCATTCTTTAGTCCTATCGCTACGCCGAATTGCGTCATAGGATTTAACCGGGTGAGTGTGGCCGTGTGCCATCATCATTGACCAGTTCAGGTGACCTCACTAGGGTCGTGCCATGCCACCCTGAACGGCAAGTGATGATTCGTCTGACCTGATTCCTGTATTTGCATTCACAGATGATTTGTACCCATCGCTTTCCGGCCTGGGTACCCCTCCACATATCTGCATATGCAGGGAAATTTACTAGCATGTCTATCGATAATTGGCAGGCTGTTATTGCCGCAAGTGCCTTTATTGGCGTAATTGTTTTGATCATGACCGAATGGATTCACCTCACCATTGCCGCCATGTTGGGGGCGATGCTACTGGTGTTTCTGAATGTGATGAATTTGAATGAGGCGATCGCCTACATTGGCCGCAGTCATTCCACCCTCGGTCTGTTTTTCGGGGTGATGGTGATGGTGCGGGCGTTTGAACCGACCAACGTGTTTGCCTACCTGGCCACGCAAATTGTTTTGTTAGCCAAGGGGAAGGGGCGGAATCTGTTGTTAGGGATTGTCGCCATCACCACACCCATCTGTGCAGTTTTGCCCAACGCCACCACCGTCATGCTGCTGGCACCGCTGATTCCACCCATGGCCGAAGAAGTAGGTGTGGATTTTGTGCCGTTGCTGATTCTGATGGTGTTTGTTGCCAACAGTGCCGGGTTGCTGACCATTGTGGGCGATCCGGCCACCTTTATTGTTGGGGATGCGATTAACCTCAGTTTTACGGATTATTTACTGCGGTTAAGTTTGGGGGGGGCGATCGCTGTCCTGACCATCGTCGCCATGTTGCCCTTCCTGTTTCGGCGAATTTGGCAAAAACAACTCAACGATCTGACTCACCTGCCCCAACCTCGGATTAACCATCCGCGTGTCTTAGGCGTTGGGGTGATCATTCTTATTTTTGTCCTCACCTTTTTTGTGATTGGCGAATCATTACCCGTCCCAGTTTCCCCAGCCGGTGTGGCCTTGATGGGAGCCGCCTTGGCCTTACTACTGGCGCACCACAGCAAAATTGATTCCGTCAATCAGATTTTGCGCGATGTGGACTGGAGCACCCTAATCTTTTTCATGAGCATTTTTGTGCTGATTGGTGGGTTGGAAAAAACTGGGGTGATCAGTGGTTTATCGGGCGTTTTAGCCGCGATTCTAGGACAAAACATTGTCTTCGGATCGCTGACTCTCTTGGTTGTTGTCGGGTTAATTTCCAGCGTTGTTCCTAACATTCCCCTCGTAGTGGCCATGGTGCCCTTGCTGAAGCAATATGTGGTGAATGTCGGGTTGGTGGGGCCGGAAGTGCTGTCGCCCGATTATGCCGGACAGTTTCCCGCCGAAGTGTTACCGCTGTTCTACGCCATGATGTACGGCGCGACCCTGGGCGGCAACGGCACCTTGGCCGGAGCCTCGTCCAATATTGTGGCAGCGGGGATTTCTGAACAACACGGACGACGGATGTCCTTTAAGCGGTTTCTGCATTACGGCATTCCGGTAATGGTGCTGCAACTGCTCACCGCAGCGGG
>CAZJZR010000360.1:0-4766 GCA_964550475.1 uncultured bacterium | reverse complement strand
GCCTGATTGAACTGCCCAACACCCACGCCTGTGCCCCCGATTTGGTGTTGTACAAAGGTGACAATATTCCCAAATGGCAACCCGGTGAGCCGCAACGGATTGACTTACGCCAGCACCGTTTACCCGACTTGGTGGGGGAAATTGCCGATACCACCCTCAGCCTTGACCTGGATGAGCAAAAACGCCTCTATGCTAGTTTGGGCATTCCCGAATATTGGGTGATTGATGTTAAGGGCTTGCGAATCTTTGCCTTTGGGCTGACTGAAGCGGGGTACTACGAAGCGATCGCCCAGTCGCAAGTGCTGACGGGATTAGCGATCGCCCTGCTAGAACAAACCCTAGAACGCCTCACCCACGAAACCAATACTGCTGCTGCCAACTGGCTGCTGCAACAGTTACGCAGCTAACCAGATGGCATGATTAACTCGAATTTTTGTTGTTAAACGGTTGTTAAACGTAGGGGCGAATGGCCATTCGCCCCAAAACGGGTAACAGGTGCAGGACAACAGGCGCACCTGTCGTCCCAGTAGACCCAATTAAGCACTACCTGTAAACGCCACTTCCGGAAACTTGGCTTGGGCTTCCGCCATCGGACGACGTTTCCCCTCTTCTTGCCAGTAGTTGATGACTTCCGTTGCCTTGTTCAGCAACTCCACCCGTTCCTGGGGCGCAATCCAATGCTTTGATTCCAACTCATTTTTGAGTTGTTCCCATGCATCATTACGGGGCCAAAAGAAATAGGAAGTCAGGGGGCTGGTTCCCTTACCCACGACCTGATCAACGGCCAGAGCCACATTTTGCTCTAACCACAATACCTTTAAGATAAACTTGGACAACTAAACCTCCAATCCAACCAAATCACGCAACTACTAATAGAACTACGAATCTAACGCCAAGCACCTACTGCCAATTTAGGATTGACTTATTTAACACTGACCTGTCTAGATACTCTGTCAGGACAACGGTTTAGATTCCCCAACCCTCAGAGTTGTGAGCATAGCCCACCTGTTCCGCCCCTGATGGGGAGCAAACGGTTACCTTCGGTTTCCCTGCGCTTAGACAGTGAAACAGAGACAAGACGGCGCATCACAGTTCTTGTCCCTGGCTTTCACACGGCTATGGCTTGGTTGCAAGCGGCTAGCCTATCTTGGCGATGGTCATACTTGGCCTTATCTATCGTAACTGTTCCCTATCCCTTGATCCAATAGTCTGGCAATTCTGTTTCATGGAGTGGCAATTCCCCCCCGCGTTGGTGGGAACTGGGATTGTAACGGACAATAATCCTGATTTATCTTGTAGGGGCAAGGATTGAGCCGTTTTGAGGCAAGAAATCCTGAGAAGACATTGCCTAGAGTCTGAGATTTAAGTTAAATTTGTAATGTAAATTTACATTTACTGGTTGCCTCATCGCGATCGCGCCCTCATTGATAGCTGTTAATGGATAACTGTTATCAATCTTGGCTGGATCGACATTTGATCGATATTTATATCGTTGATCAATAACTGATGCACGTCATTCATCTGAAACTTAGTATTCCTTAGACGGCTTAACCGTATAGGTGATGCCTGTTCTCAGGATTTAATATCCGTTTGTTCAAGCTGGTTTCTGCAACACCGTTTTTAGGGGCGATTCAACTATGAAATTTTCTTGGCGAGTTGCGCTGTTGTGGGCACTGCCCGCCCTGATCATTGGATTTTTCCTCTGGCAGGGTGCCATGTCTCCAACGGCGGTAGACATGGGGCAAAACACTGCCAACACTCGCATGACCTATGGCCGATTCCTGGAATACCTGGAAGCGAAGCGGGTCACCAGTGTGGATCTCTATGAGGGCGGTCGGACTGCGATCGTGGAAGCCGTTGATCCAGAGTTGGAAAATCGGGTGCAGCGGTTGCGGGTTGACCTGCCGGGGAACACGCCAGAATTAATTTCCCGGTTGCGTGCCGCTGATGTCAACTTCGACTATCACCTGCCCCGCAATGACGGTGCGATTTGGGGTTTGTTAGGTAATTTGGTCTTCCCAGTCCTGTTAATTGCTGGGTTGTTCTTCCTATTCCGCCGCTCCAGTGGCGTACCCGGCGGCCCCGGCCAAGCGATGAACTTCGGCAAGTCCCGTGCCCGCTTCCAGATGGAAGCCAAGACGGGAGTCATGTTTGATGATGTGGCGGGGATTGAAGAGGCCAAGGAAGAACTTCAAGAAGTGGTTACTTTCTTGAAGAAGCCAGAACGGTTTACCGCTGTGGGGGCACGGATTCCCAAGGGGGTGCTGTTGGTTGGCCCTCCCGGAACCGGGAAAACCCTGTTGGCGAAGGCGATCGCGGGTGAAGCAGGGGTACCGTTCTTCAGCATTTCCGGTTCTGAGTTTGTGGAAATGTTTGTCGGTGTGGGTGCCTCCCGCGTCCGCGACCTGTTTAAGAAAGCCAAGGAAAACGCGCCCTGTATCATCTTCATTGATGAAATTGATGCCGTGGGTCGGCAACGGGGGGCTGGGATTGGCGGTGGCAACGACGAGCGGGAACAAACCCTGAACCAGTTGTTGACCGAAATGGATGGCTTTGAAGGCAACACCGGCATCATCGTGATTGCGGCCACAAACCGTCCTGATGTATTGGATGCGGCTCTGTTGCGTCCCGGTCGGTTTGACCGTCAGATTACCGTCGATACCCCCGACATCAAGGGTCGGTTATCGATTCTGGAAGTCCATGCCCGCAATAAGAAATTGGCTCCAGAAATTAAGTTGGAGGCGATCGCCCGTCGGACTCCTGGGTTCTCTGGCGCAGATTTGGCCAACTTGTTGAACGAAGCGGCCATTCTCACCGCCCGTCGCCGCAAGGAAGCCATCACCATGCTGGAGATCGATGATGCGGTCGATCGGGTGGTGGCCGGGATGGAAGGCACGCCCTTGGTCGATGGCAAGAGCAAGCGGTTGATTGCGTATCATGAGGTCGGTCACGCCATTGTCGGCACCTTGCTGAAGGATCACGATCCGGTACAAAAGGTAACCTTGATCCCCAGAGGTCAAGCCCAAGGGCTGACTTGGTTTGCCCCCACGGAAGAGCAATTCCTGATTTCTCGCGCTCAAATCCTGGCGCGAATTACCGGAGCTTTAGGCGGTCGCGCCGCTGAAGATGTAATCTTTGGCGATGCCGAAGTCACCACTGGCGCAGGCAATGACCTGCAACAGGTAACCAACATGGCACGGCAGATGGTCACCCGATTTGGGATGTCTGACCTAGGTCTGCTGTCCCTGGAAGGCCAAATGGGTGAGGTGTTCTTGGGTCGCGATTTGATGATGCGATCGGAGTATTCCGATGAAATCGCCGCCCGTGTGGATACCCAAGTTCGCACCATCGTGGCGCACTGCTACGAAAACGCCTGTGACATCATGCGGGAAAACCGTGAGGTGATTGATCGGTTGGTGGATCTGCTGATCGAGAAAGAAACGATTGACGGTGAAGAGTTCCGCCAGATTGTCTCTGAGTATGCCAATGTGCCAGAGAAAGGGGTCTACGCCTCTAAGCTATAGAACTGATAGTGGCTATAGCTCGGTCAAAACCACCAGTCTGAATTCATTCACGTAGGATTCGGTTAAACATCCCTTGGAGTCACTCTCCAAGGGATATTTTGTTTGTGGGGGGAACGGCTCAGTTCAGTCTGGCCTTCACCCTACCGTGGCATTGGGGATTAATTTCACGCTCGTCGCTTAAATCTCGCTTGCGGGGTAGGTTGGAATAGCGATGATCGCACCATCACAGGCGGTTATTCCTGTCCAATTTAACCTGATCCGACTGCCAGGCTTGGAGATGTTGGTTTTGGCTCTTGGTGTAAGATCGGAGTCAATCTCTCCCACGATCGCGATCGCATTTCTCTATGGCTGCTGCGAAGAAAAAAGCTGTCTCCTCATCCGGTCAATCGAAATCCGGTCAATCGGATAGCCAGGATCGGGCAACCAGACAAGATCGGGTGGTCTACTCAGAATTTGGTAACAGTACCAACGTCGCCGCCTTCGAGCGGGCTGTGCCCGATTTGCCGCCAGCCCAACAGAATCTGCGGGTGCAAGCATCGCGCAAAGGTCGAGGCGGAAAAACGGTGACTGTAGTGACGGGGTTTGAGTCCAGACCAGAGACATTGATGGCGTTGTTAAAACAACTGAAAACCCAATGTGGCGCGGGTGGTGCCGTTAAGGACAACGAATTGGAAATCCAAGGGGAGCATCGGCAAAAGGTGCTGGAATTCTTGATCGCCAAGGGGTACAAAGCCAAGATCAGCGGTGGCTAACAGCCTGCCGAAATCGTTATGACAACCGGAATTTGGCTCCTCGGCGATCAACTCCATCTGCATCACGCTGCCTTGCAAGCGTTGGCGGCACAGCGGCAGCAGACCCCGGTGATTTTGGTTGAGGCGATCGCCTATGCCCAACAGCGTCCTTACCATCGGCAAAAGCTGGTGCTGGTGTGGTCGGCGATGCGGCATTTTGCTGATGAGTTGCGGCAACAGGGGTGGTCTGTGACCTACGCGATCACCCCCGATTTCCGCACGGCTCTGACCGAGTGGATTGCCAGTCAGGGGATTACGGAACTGTGGTTGATGCAACCGAGCGATCGCCCGTTCAGCCAACTGATCACCGACTTAGCCTTACCCTGCGCCATTCGTTGGCTTCCTAACAACCTATTCCTCTGGACAGAGGCCGAATTTATCCAGTGGGCACAGGGGCGCAAACGGTTGCTGCTGGAGGATTTTTATCGCGAGGGGCGGCGACGGTTTGGGG
>CAZJZR010000359.1:0-4766 GCA_964550475.1 uncultured bacterium | reverse complement strand
GGGTCCTCACTGTTGCTCAGAACACAAATGAAACGCTAGTACTGCCTATAGTTGTTCTACCTGAAATCTGTTACTTAATTACGTCCAGATTGGGACATCAAGCGATGCGGCAATTTGTAGGCAGCATGACTCCTGATGTTGTTCAAGTGGAATCTGTAACCACAGAAGATTTGAGCAGAGTACGCCAAATTTTAGAACAATACGCTGACAATCAGCTTGATTTCACTGACGCAGCGGTTATTGCAATGGCTGAACGGTTAACAATTACCCGCGTGTTTACGCTCGATCGACGAGATTTTTCGATCATCCGCCCAAAACACTGTGATTATTTTGAGCTACTACCTTGATCGCAACGATGCAACCCTGGAATACATTTACAGCGATACTCTCAGGGAGTCGCTAAACGATCGCCACTGCGCTCAACGTGTTGTCACGGGCGACAGAAACGGCTGGAGCAATTGTGACGCGATGGGTAACTGAGTCACTCACTGCGTTGGGGTTGTAAACTCAATTAGGATGGCTATATCCGTCACCGTCTACCGTGCTTTAGAGTATTCATGGCTTTACCCACTGTCATCATCCCTGGTTACTTTGCCCGTTCCACTGAGTATGTCGAGTTAGCTGAATTATTGCAGCAACAGGGAGTGCCGACCGCCATTGTGCCGATGGGGAAACGGGATTGGTTGCCGACGGTGGGTGGGCGATCGATGGTGCCTGTGCTGCGGCGGCTGCACCAAACGGTGGAGCAGATGTTGCAAGAGCATCGCACCGATCAGGTCAATTTAGTCGGGCATTCGGCTGGGGGTTGGATTGCCCGAATTTATTTGGGCGAGAAACCCTATTGCATCCATGGCGATGTGGATATGGATGCGGGACTGTGGGATCGGCGCGATCGCGTCGCCACCCTAATCACCCTCGGCACCCCCCACGTCAGCGGCGAACGCTGGACGCGGAAGAACCTGGATTTTGTTAACCAAAACTACCCTGGTGCTTTTTATCCCGACGTGCGGTATGTGTGTGTGGCGGGTAAAGCGATTTACGGCGAAAAACGGCTGGACAATTGGCTGACCTACAGCAGCTACCAACTCACCTGCGGCGATGGCAACTGCTGGGGCGATGGCATCACGCCGATCGCCGCTGCCCATTTAACGGGTGCAGAAAATCTGACCCTAGAGGGGGCACTGCACGCACCTGCGGCGGGATTGTGGTATGGGTCACCACAGTTTTTAGCCAGTTGGGTGGACTATTTGCAGCCTGCTGGTTAACCGGGCGCGATCGCTATCCCAATCCCACTAACTCCTTTAACGCCTGACCCGGATCCGGTTGTTTCATCAGCGACTCCCCGACTAACACCGCCCCGGCTCCCGCAGCGGCCACCCGTTGCACATCAGCCGGGGTAAACAACCCCGACTCACTCACCATGAGAATATTCCGTTGCCGCAACTGGTCGCCCCGTTCTACCAACAACTGACAGGTGGTTTGCAGATCGACGGTAAAGGTTTGCAAATCGCGGTTATTAATCCCCACCAATTCCACCCCATCTAAGGCCAGCACCCGATCCAGTTCCGCCAGGGTATGCACCTCCACCAAGGCGGCCATGCCCAAACTGCGAGCAATTTTGGCGAAATACTGCAAATCTTGATCCGACAGGATGGCGGCGATTAACAACACCGCATCAGCTCCCCGCGATCGCGCCAGGTACATTTGGTAGGGATAAATCACAAAATCCTTGCACAACAGCGGCAAGTCCACCGCTGCCCGGATGTTGGCCAAATAGTCAAAACTACCCTGGAAAAATTCCGCATCTGTCAGCACCGACAGGCAGGACGCGCCCCCGGCTTGGTAACTTTGGGCGATTGCCACCGGGTCAAAATCAGCCCGAATCACCCCCTTACTGGGTGACGCTTTTTTAACTTCCGCAATCACCGCTGGTTGGCTGCGCCCCTGCCGTAACGCCCCGACAAAATCCTTCGCAGGTGCGGCAGATTTCACCTGCCGTTGCAACTCCAGTAACGACACCCGCTCCCGCATCTGCTGGACTTCCGTTTCCTTATGCCAGACAATTTTTTCCAAAATATTCCGGGGTGACCCATCGGGATCAGCCACCTGATAACGCAAATAGGCCACTTCTATCGCAGGATTGGGGGGACGGCGACGGATTTCCATCGGGATTTCTATGCTTGTATGAAGAACTGTATCTGTTCCCAAGATACCTGGGATGGGGCGATCGCTGAACATCGATTCATGTTGGCAACGGTTCATTCACCAACACCCAAAACAATCCCAATTGCCGTACTGCATCGGTAAATTGGTCAAATTCAACAGGTTTGCGGACATAACTATTTGCGCCTAGGCTATAACTTTCGACAATATCTCGTTCCTCACTGGAGGACGTTAACACAACTACAGGCAGTAGATGGGTGCGTTGGTTGGCGCGAATTTGTCGGAGCACTTCCAAGCCATCCACCTTAGGCAATTTGAGATCTAGTAGTACCACTGTAGGCAAAGTGGGCATATTGAATAAGTTCGTTAAGGCTTCCTCACCATTTCTAGCAATCACAATTTGATTGGCTATATTCCCTCGTCGTAATGCCCGAATCGTCAGTTGTTCGTCGTCTGGGTTGTCTTCAACTAAAAAAATATAGCGGGAACTTGTATTTTCGTGGTTGTCGGGCATAGGGACTCCTGATCCAGTTAACCTTGTCTCAATGCTTGCATAGTTTGCGGTCCCGCGATGCCATCAACCGTTAACCCAAGGGCTTGTTGGGCTTGTAAAACGGCATCGCGAGTGCGATCGCTGTACACCCCATCAATTGGCCCTTGATAAAATCCCCGTCGATTCAGCAATTGTTGCAAATAGACCACATTCAAGCTGCTGTTGTCGGCGGTGCTGTTCGGTAGGCTACCGGGTAATTCCTGGGGGGGCGGTGTGGGTACGTTTAACAGACTATCAGCGGGGGCAGGGGAGGCCGCAGCCGTGGGGGCAGGCGCAGCGGCAACAGGGGCAGGGGCGACAGGGGCAGGGGCATTGGTTGTGCCACCCCGGAGGGCGGCCATGGTCTGCGAGCCAGCGACACCATCTACGACTAACCCGTAGGCCGATTGGGCATCCCGCACGGCCTGACGGGTCATGGGGCCATAGATGCCGCTAATGGGGCCGTTATAAAAGCCTTGATCGGTTAAGAGTCGCTGGAGTTCCGCCACATCGACGCTACTGGATGAGGCAGAACTGCTGCCTGTAGTAACCGATGAGCTGGCTGGATCGGGTCCAATGACAGGGATATTGATACTCCCCGATCGCTGGGTTTGCACACCCCGCAATGCGGCCATGGTACGCGGCCCCGCAATGCCATCGACGGTTAACCCATAGGCCGCCTGGGCGGCTTCCACGGCTTGCTGGGTCAAGGGGCCATAAATTCCAGTGATGCCGCCGGAATAAAAGCCTTGGCTGGTTAATAACTGCTGAAGTTCAATGATATGCGCCCCCTCGCTGGGCACTTGGCCAACCGCTCCCCCCTCGGTCACGACGGGAGAAGCCGGACTTTGCAGCACATTCAGGGTTTGTTCCCCCACTACCCCATCGACCACTAAGTTGCGATCGCGCTGGAATTGCCGGACTGCATTTTCCGTCTGGTCACCATACACCCCATCAATCGGCCCCGGATCGTAGCCCGCCTGTTGCAAACTCGATTGCAACGTCAGTACCTCTGGACCGCGATCGCCGGGATACAGTGCCGCCAACACCTGATCCGCAACGGATAGTACCAACCCCGTGAGGGTCAGGCTGAGCAATGACACATAGCCCAACCCAGAGAAGCGGTACCACCGAAAGGTTTGCAAGAATTGCGCGAACCAATCATTTAATAACTGCGAGGCCAGAGCCGGAGAAGCTGTCCCATCATTGACTGGTAATTCAGGACGCGATGCCCGCTGCATCCGGAATTTTCCGCGTAAGCTGGATTGGGGTGGGGATGGCTGGAGGGGAGTCGATGGTGTGGCGATCGCGGGTTCTACCGTCGCTACAGCAGCTTGGGAGCGTGTCAAGTTTCCCAAAGGTGGCAGATCCGATCGCAGGTTTGCGAATGACCCCTGATCAGGGTTAGTCGATGGTAGAACAGAGAGGCAGGATGAAGAAGCATTCATGAATCGAGATAGATGCGATTTTCAGGACAGAATAATTGCGGCAATGCCACACCTTAACCTAACGTATCCCGGTCGCCGTAGGCACTGGTCATCCCACCAAATGTTGGCCGCATCGCAGGTCTAATCAGACATTCAGCGTTACTCAGCCTGTAACTATTCACATCCCCCCAGGGAAAAAGTGTGGCGGGTTGTGCCCGATTGTTCCTGCCCTGACGGGGAGTGAACGGTTACCTCAGCATGACATTTGGTTTTGAGCGTGGTTGAACAAGCACTCTAGAGGGTTGATTTTCCCGGCACTCGGCGGTGGAAAAATCAATTTTAAACGCAACCGCTTAGAGAAGACTTAAATCTCACCAACTCCCAATTGAGGACGCGCCGATAGTTGAGCCATTGACCCGGTAATTCGCTGAGGGCTTGTAAAAAAATAAGTTCATGGGTTTAAAGACTGAGTGAGTTCTCTGTGTCTTTGTGTCTGAGTGGTTGATCTATCTTTCACCACCAAGCCACTAAGGCACCAAGACTGCACAAAGAAAACCGAGTGAGTTTTTTGCCGTTATGTCTTTACAAGCCCTAAGGGATGTGCAGATTAATAATGTACCCACACCGCTACCTGTAGGGACACG
>CAZJZR010000358.1:0-4773 GCA_964550475.1 uncultured bacterium | reverse complement strand
TACCGCGCAGGTCTTCATCCCAATTAATAGTGAGGAAGTGATCTTCCACCCAGTCGGAGGGGAAGACGGGCGGAACGCGGATTTGGGCAGACCGGGCCAACACCAACCAGCGACCGTCGGCACAGCGATAGCCGATGTCGATCATATAGTCGCGATCGCTCACAGGTACGGGCAAATACCATTCCCGCGCCATCTCATCACAGGGATACTCCTGAATGCTGTGGGGATTCTGCCGCTCAATGTCGATCGCGGTTACGTCATAAATCCGCAGAGCCAATTGCTGACCGCCATACCGCCGCAACTCTTCCTTGTGTTCGTTGGGCACATCCCAGTAGGCGTAAGCCCACTGGGGATCGCGGGGTAACAGCGTAATCCGACTTTCGCCATAGCCACCGGGTAGATCCGGCAGGGTTTCATCCACCGAAGCCAGTTCGCCACCGACCAAATCTTCTTGGCCAACCACAAACTTAGAGGCTTCTACGGTTTCTTGGGGAGCATCAGCCACCATCGTGGGCGTGGGCGATACCTGAGTCTGTTGCGCTTGTTCCACCGCCGACACCAATTGATCCTTCCGCATCCGACTGTAGCGGGACACGCCATATTCACTCGCCAGTCGTCGCAATTGGCGAAGGGTCATTGCTTCAAGGGTTAGTTCGTCTTTCATAGCCATCCAATTCGTTTGCAAAAAAGCAGCGTTCATCAGGGGTACTTAGGGATTCTCAGTAGACCGGACATGGAGATCATGAAACCGGAAACCACGAGACCTATGGAACCGATTGACTAATACAGAACCATAAGAGGAGATCGCCGGGATCAATAACTTGAGTTTTATATTGCCGGAAAGACAAAAAGTGGTCAAGGGCTGAGATCAATGATTTTCAAGCTAAACAACGGATTTGCTAGGGGATCAGGGATCAAAATGTCAAGATTTCATGACATCTTGATTGTGCCGGGATCGGCAAATGTCAGGAAATCTTGACGTGCGATCCCGCTCGTTTGGGGCGATCGCTCCTTTATACCAATTGATATAATTCGGTCAAGTGGTTGGCTAGAATATTACAACCCGTTAAGGCTTGCACTCTGGGCAATCTCCGGTAACCCGTCGTGATAAACTTGGTTTTGAATTACGCCATATAGCAAAGTTTTTTGGGAATACGTCAGGAGAAAGAGGTTCATGCGGGACGCAATCACCAGCCTGATTGAAAATTACGACATTACGGGTCGGTATCTAGATCGGGATGCTGTTGACTCTTTGAAAGCTTATTTTGCGACAGGCGCAGCTCGCGTTCAGGCTGCTGCTGTGATCAATGGCAATGCCGCCGCGATCGTTAAACAGGCTGGTGCCACATTGTTTGACGAAGTACCGGAATTAATCCGGGCTGGGGGTAATGCCTACACCACTCGTCGTTATGCCGCTTGTCTGCGGGACATGGACTACTATCTCCGCTATGCCAGCTATGCCTTAGTTGCTGGCAGCACCGATGTGTTGGATGAGCGGGTTCTGTTGGGCTTGCGGGAAACTTACAATTCCTTGGGTGTACCCATTGGCCCAACGGTGCGCGGCATCCAAATCATGAAGGAGATTGTGAAAGAACAGGTAGCGGCAACTGGTGTAGCTGACACTGGATTCATTGATCAACCCTTTGAATACATGGCTCGCGAGTTGGCAGAAAAGAATCTTTAATCGCTGCTTTTAACTTTTAATTAGTTAATTAGTTTTGGTATTTATTGGCCTGAATTGGCGTTTAATTTGGATTCCCTGGGTGGCGGTTGCTGTCCAGGGAATTTGTTATGGGCTGTGCTGATGTGGCACCACCCTTCGAGCCATCAGCAATAGTCTCTGGCTGAAGTCTCTGGCTGATCGCTCATGCAGCGCGTGGACAGAATAGTCCAGCCCCTCTAACCGCTGGCGACCTTGCTATAATCAACACCCACCGACCCACACGTCCCCATGTCTGCTCTGCCCAAAACCCGTAAACAGTTTGGTCAACATTGGCTCCGCAGTGAGGCGGTGTTGGATGCGATTGTGGCGGCGGCGGAACTGACTGGAGGCAGTGCCGATCGCGTCTTAGAAATTGGCCCCGGAACGGGGGTGTTAACGGCTCGGTTGTTACCACTGGTGAACCGATTGGTGGCGGTGGAAATTGACCGCGATCGCTGTGCCCAATTGGTTCGACAATGGGGCAAAACCGATCATTTTCTGTTGTTGCAAGGGGATTTTTTAAGTCTGGATTTGGATCGTCTGTTGGCAGATTTTCCTAGTTTTGCTGCCCCCAACAAAGTGGTCGCCAACATCCCCTACAACATCACGGGGCCAATCCTGGAAAAACTGCTGGGCACCATTGCTCACCCCAATCCCCGCCCGTTCGACTCGATTGTGCTGTTGGTGCAGAAAGAAGTGGCCGATCGCCTGTGTGCCCGTCCCAGTTCCCGCGCTTTTGGAGCGTTGTCGGTGCGGGTGCAGTACCTAGCCGATTGCCAATGGATCACCCATGTCCCCGCTAAAGCCTTCCAGCCACCACCGAAAGTCGATTCGGCTGTGGTGCGGTTGATCCCACGCCCGATCGCTCACCCTGCGACTGATCCCGCCCATTTGGATCGGTTGGTGAAGTTGGGGTTTGCCAATAAGCGCAAAATGTTACGCAATAACTTAGACAGTCTGGTGGAACGCGATCGCCTGTTAGCCTTACTGGACAGCCTCCAGATTAACCCACAAGTGCGGGCGGAGGATTTGAGTGTGTCGCAGTGGGTTGACTTGAGTAATGGCTTAATCAGTAATGGCTTAATTGTGACGGACGGGCAAGCGACTGACTGTACCCCAAGGTAGAGATTTGAAGTAACTGTCATGGATTTGGGGAGTGTGTAGCCTACCCCTGATGGATCAGGGCGCGATCGCCGACTTGCAGGTAGACCAGTTGATGGTGGCGATCGAAGGTGACGCGGGTGGGGAGTTTGCTGCGCCGACCGGGAATGGCGATCGCCCCGACCACAGTCGAGTCGGATTGCCACTGGCCGACATAACGGGCTGACGCTAAGTGGGGGAAAAAGGCACTGGCAAATTGATAGAGCAGGGGTCGCCAGCCTGTGGTGACGGTGCTGATCGGCAAATAATCCCACCAGAGGTATCCGGTTTGGCGAACCAGGGGCAGTTTGGGTAACGCTAGCAGGAGCAGGGATAGGGCGGGATCGTGACCGTCGAGGCGATGGCACATAAACCCGTGCTGATCGCGGCTGTAGTAGAGTTTGGCTTTGCCGGAGTCAAAATAGACGCTGCCATCCGGTGCCATGCGGTTGGTGACGGTGAGGAGTCCCACGGGGCGATCGCGGTGGGTGACTTGAAACTGCAACTGGGTTTCCAGGGGGAAGGTGAGGGCTTGGGACAGGGGGCGATCCGGGGGCACGGCTTGCAGCAGGGAGTCGGCGGGCGGGGTGGCTTCGGTGTGGAACTCACCGTTGACCTGCACATTGGCGAAACTGAAGGGGACGGTGGCGGCTCCGACTTCGGGCGTGAGTTGCACCTGGATGTGCAGATGGGGTTGGGGCGAGTAGCCGGAGTTGCCGCAGCGTCCGATCAAGGCTCCCCGCTCGATGCGATCGCCCGCCGTGACCACAATACTCTGATGGGCAAAGTGGGACAGTTCCACATAGAAGCCGCGATCGTCGTACAGCACCACGGCATTGCCCCAATTGCGATCGCGATCCACCGTGCCAATCGGACAATCGGGCACATCATTGATCACGCGCACCACCCAGCCCTGAATCGGCGACAGAATCGGCTTTTGGAAGGCGTAGTAATCGGTGAGTTGGTGGCCCGTGCCGCGATGGGTCTGTCCCTCCGGGTCGCGAATCACAAAGTCGTAGGCATAACGCCAGAGTCCCTGATGCGTCCAGGTGCCATCAATGCCCTGCCAGACCGACCATTCTCCGGCAACTGGCAGCGCGATCGCCCGTCCACTGCCCGCATAGCGTCGCCGCGCCGTGATTTCAGTATCCAGCGTTTTCTCTGGCGAGGCTTGGGGCACCCGCACCAAACTGCGACTTCCCGCCAACCCCAACAGATACAGCAGCAACAGGGTGACGACGTTGTACGGCAGGGCATGAACGGGCAGTCCCGCCGCCGCCCAGAACACGCTCACCGCTTCGCTGAGGAGAGCGGTGAGGCTGACGGCGATCGCTGCCAGTCCGAAACTGCGGGGCGACGGCAACAGATAGTATCCCCCGATCGCCAAGGCCACCAGAATGAAATTCAGTGCCGCCGGGTCATAGTACACATAAATAAAGGTTCCGGTTAACAGTCCCCGCAGCGTCGTGCCCAGGGCATAACTACCGACCGCTAGCAAAAATTGAAGGCGTGAATTCAGCAACAGCAAGCCTGCCACCGCCAACCCTACCCACACATTCGGCAAAAAGAAGATCAGCCCCAATGTCCGCAGGAAACCTTCCACAGGCAGCGGCCAGCCCATCGTGTAGGCGTGTTCCGGCAAAATGGCGGGTGCCAATCCGGCATAGCGAAACGCCGCCAGATGCACAATCCAACTCACGAAAATAAACGGCAGACTTAATACGGGCAACCAAAACCAGGTTCTTAAAATATGGGATAGCACCCAGGTACAGAGAAATGCCAGCACTCCGGCAGCCGCCGCCAAAAATCCAGCGGCAAGACTTGGTTGAAACAAATAGCCAACCCCTAAACCTGCCAGCAGGGGATTGAATAGCAACGGTGCGGGATAAGGGGTGACCGGGCGATCGCGGTGATCCAGTTGCACGACTGCG
>CAZJZR010000357.1:0-4774 GCA_964550475.1 uncultured bacterium | reverse complement strand
GCGTTTTTCCAGCAAATTACACCGCGCCATCGCCGACTCAATTTTTTGGGGGCGATCGCCCGCTGGCACACCCTTAATCTGCGCCACAAAGTCCAAGAATCCGGCCACGGTCATTTCGGGATACAGGGGCGGCGTTTCCGGCAAATAGCCAATCCGCTGCCGCACCGCCATGGAATTTTCGTGGACTTCGTAGTTGGCGACGGTGGCCTTACCGCTAGTCGCAGGCAAATATCCGGCCAAAATCCGCATGGTGGTGGTTTTCCCGGCTCCATTCGGCCCCAGGAACCCCAGGATTTCCCCCGACTCGACGCTGAAGGTAATGTCCTTAATCGCGGCTGTCGCCCCGTAGACCTTGCTGAGGTGTTCAACTTCAATCATGTGCTTCTGATTCGCTCTACCTGAGATTGGCTGGAGATTGACGTGATCAATTCGGTCTATTCAAGTCCCCTGGCTAAAATTCACATGGGTTGAATTCACCAAATTGCATCATGCGCTGAACCGTTACCTATACTAACCGCTGATCAGCAGAGTTACCAGTTGTAGGTTGGGTCAACCAACGCCCCAGCCAACCTCCAACTCCGTTGTAATCAAACCTATCACCAACTCTAATCACTGATTCCGGAATTGATCAGCCTTTCTTAGCCCCGATCGGCGTACCCTGAAAAGTAGGAATCTCCTAACCCGGTCGGTGTACTATCCTCTCGTTTTCTCCCCCCTGACCTATGGCTGATGCAAAAATCCGTGATGTCCAAGTGGCTGAAATTGGTTCCCAAACCATAGCCCTGCGATCGCGCTCTTGGAATCGGTTGCGCTTTGAGATGGAATACTCCCGCCAGCGCGGGACAACGGCCAACTCCTACTTAATTCAGGCCAGTAAATCGGCGGTGATCGACCCACCGGGGGAATCGTTTACCGAGATTTATTTCCAAGAACTCTGCCAATACGTCTATCTGCAAAAGCTGGATTACGTGATTCTGGGTCACGTTAATTCCAACCGTTGCTTCACCCTGCGATCGCTGCTGGAACTCGCCCCCCAAATCACCCTCGTCTGCACCCGTGCTGCCGAAGTCATCCTCCGATCCGCCATTCCCAACCGCGAGTTAAACATTTTGGTGGTACGCGGCGAAGAAACGTTGGACTTGGGCGACGGCCACGAGTTGCAATTTATCCCCATCCCCACGCCCCGCTGGCCGGATGCCATGGCCACCTATGACCCCGCCAGTCGGATTCTCTACACCGACAAACTGTTTGGGGTTCATATTTGTGATGAAGCGGTGCTGGATGAAAATTGGCGATCGCTGGACGAAGACCGTCGGTTTTACTTCGACTGCCTCCACGCCGCCCAAACCAAACAGGTGGAAGCCGCGCTGGAAAAATTGGCGGATCTGAAGCCCAAAATCTACGCCCCTAACCACGGGCCAATGGTGCGCTACAGCCTCAGTCGGTTGAACTACGACTATCGCTCCTGGTGCCAGGAACAGAAGGATCAGGATGTGATGGTGGCGTTGCTGTATGCCTCCGCCTATGGCAACACAGCGATGATGGCACACGCGATCGCCCAAGGCATCACCGAGTCGGGGGTGCAGGTGGAGTCGATTAACTGCGAATTCACCGATCCGGCAGACATCACCGAAACCGTAGCCCAATGCGATGGCTTTATCCTCGGCTCCCCCACCTTGGGTGGCCATGCTCCGGTACAGATGCAAACTGCCTTGGGCTTGGTACTGTCCAGTGCGGTGAAGAGTAAGCTGGCGGGTGTGTTTGGCTCCTACGGTTGGAGTGGGGAGGCGATCGACCTAATTGAAGGGCGGCTGCAAGATGCGGGCTATCGGTTGGGGTTTGACACCTTGCGGATTAAGTTCACGCCCACGGAAGCGGTGCTGGAGCAATGCCGTCAAGCGGGGGTGGAGTTTGCCCAAGCGTTGAAGAAAGCGAAAAAGAGTCAGACTACCCGCCAAACCGTGACCCAAGTGCAGGCCGATCGCACCGAACAAGCGGTCGGGCGGATTATCGGTGCCCTGTGTGTGGTGTCCGCCAAGCGGGGCGATGTGGCCAGTGCTTTGCTCACCTCTTGGGTGTCCCAAGCCACGTTTAACCCGCCGGGAGTCACCATCGCCATTTCCCGCGATCGCGCCATCAACTCCCTGCTGGAAGTCGGCGATCCGCTGGTGCTGAATGTGTTGGCGGAAGGGCGGGAAGTCCGAAAGCACTTTATGAAGCCCGTCACCCCCGGAGAAGACCTGTTTACCGGAGTCTCTAGCCAAATTGCCGCCAATGGCTGTCCGATTTTGGATCAGGCGTTGTCCTATTTGGAATGCACGGTACAAAACCGGATGGAGTGCGGCGACCACTGGCTCATTTACGCGGTGGTCAACAATGGCAAAGTGCTGGACAGCAAGGAAATGACGGCGATTCACCATCGCAAGTCAGCCGTGCCCTATTAACAGTGCCTTATTAACAGTGCCTTATTAACAGTGCCCTATTAACAAGGCTCGCTTAATGAGGTAAACGTTTCGGCCAGTTGATCAACCTTCACGCTCTACCCAATGTCTTTATCTTTTCTATGGTTTAATGCCGAGCAATAGATTTTATCAAGTGTTTGTTTTTTTGTTTACCCGATACAAAAAATATGGCAGAAGTCCTTGCAAGCGTCGATATTGCTAGAGTGCACGTTTTTATTTCCGGTCAAGTCCAAGGAGTGTTTTTTCGCAAAACCGCGCAGGATGTAGCAGAAGAACTAGGCTTGAACGGATGGGTACGAAATACTCACGATGGTCGGGTGGAAGCGGTGTTTGAAGGTACAAAAGCCCAATTACGACAAGTGATCAACTGGTGCCACGAAGGGCCACCCCAGGCATTTGTTAAACATGTGGCGATCGCCTACGAACCCCCGGAAGGCTTAGCCGACTTCAAAATTGTCCGATAGGGATTTGCCAACCCATTAGATTTGCCAACCCATTAAATGTTTCTCAACACCAAAAACTAAAAAGGATGGATGTTTGATACTAAACATCCATCCTTTTTCATCTACAACGCTCTGATCCTCAATGACTTTGGGTTTGAACCGATAACCTTGTACGGGCGTTGGGCAAAACAAATTGCATTAGAACCAGAAAACGCTTGATCTGGACACTCAGGTTAGTTCGCGAATTGCGAAACCAGCCTTACTGAGTCTTCGCCATACTAGAACTGGTGGTGGTGGTCATGCCAGCGGGTTCCTTGACGAAACCAGCATAGGCTTCCATACCGTGTTCGCCGATATCCAACCCTTCCAATTCTTCCTCTTCCGACACCCGGATACCCAAGGTGAACTTGAGGGCATACCAGAAGATGAAGGACAACAGCGTGATCATGCCACCCACGGAAATGGTGCCGAGGAATTGAATCCACAACTGGTCAATACCACCACCCATGAACAGACCAGCCTTGGGGCCAAGCCCTTCAGCATAGAGTTCAGTACCGTGAATTGTGACTCCAGGGCCAGTGGCAAATAAGCCAACACACAAGGTGCCCCACACGCCATTCACCAAGTGAACGGAGGTTGCACCGACGGGGTCGTCTACCTTGATCTTGTCGAAGAACAGGACGGCGAAGACAACTAAGATCCCACCAATTGCACCGATGACAGCGGCAGAACCAACGGAAATAAAGGCACAGGGAGCAGTCACCGCAACCAAACCAGCCAAGATACCGTTGATAATCATGGACAAGTCAGGCTTACCCAAAACCACCCAAGCCACAATGGTGGATGCTGCGCCACCAAAGGCACCAGCGGTGTTGGTGGTCATGGCGATGTGAGCAATCATCGGGCTAACACCCATGGTGGAACCGGGGTTAAAGCCGAACCAACCCAACCACAGGATCAAACATCCTAAGGTAGCGATGGAGAGGTTGTGACCGGGCATTGCGTTGACGGAACCGTCTTCGTTGTACTTGCCAATCCGAGGCCCCAGTACAGAGGCACCGACTAAAGCCGCCCAACCACCAACGGCGTGAACCACAGTAGAACCCGCGAAATCCCAGAATCCATATTTGGCTAACCAACCACCACCCCAAATCCAGTGACCGGTGATTGGATAGGCAACCCCGACGAGTAACAAGCTGAAGATCAGGAAGTCTACAAACTTAATCCGCTCGGCCACAGCCCCAGAGACGATGGTGGCAGCGGTTCCAGCGAACACCAGTTGGAAGAAGAACTTGGCCAACAGAGGTACGCCCGCCCAAGCGATCGAAGAGTAAGCCCCTTGATAGGCATCCCCTGTCGCCGGACTGTTATCCGCCCCAGACAGGAAGAACAACCCTTCCAGACCAACAAAGTCGCTACCGTTACCAAACATTAAGCCCCAACCAATTACCCAGAAGGCAATGGTGGACATGGCAAATACGATTAAGTTTTTGGTCAATACGTTGACCGCATTTTTTTGGCGACAGAAGCCAGTTTCCAACATACAGAAACCAGCGTTCATGAAGAACACCAACATGCCAGCGATTAACACCCACATGGTGTCTAAGCCAACCTTCAAATCGGCGGCCATCTTGACTGGATCGGGAGGTGCATCAGCCGCAATGGATGCCCAATTCCAGCCGACAACAATCAGCATCGCCAAAGGAATGGAGGCTTGCCAACTGGTAGACAATCGCTTGTACCAGCTAAACGACAACCATTTGTTTTGCCAATTCAGGAGTGGCTGTCTCCTATTCTTTGCAGTCTTATGTCTAAGCATTGACCTAGATGTCATCACTGAACCTTCCCTCCTAAAACAACAAAATCAAT
>CAZJZR010000356.1:0-4778 GCA_964550475.1 uncultured bacterium | reverse complement strand
GAGGGGGCTGGCTTTGCGTCACATCTGGAGGCATGACCTTACATCTGATGACACAATGCCGTGTCCCTACCCCTGTCACGGGGATATTATTTCCCCGCAACTCCCTTAGGGAATGGGGCATTGATGATGGGTAATGGGTAATGAGTAATGGAACAAAACGTCACCGTTCACATCCCCCCAAGTAGAAACTCTTGTGGGCTATACCCGCTTGTTGACTTCCCGTCAGGGGAATGAACAGTTCCCAACAGATCTGTTATCCGTAACCAAAACGCTGTCGATGCGAAAAGCAGACTCGTCGCTTAAGCAAAACCTCCAAGAAAATACGGATAAATCGGCTGATGGTTTCGCCAGATGGTGGCGTACCTTCATCGAAACTTTATAATTTATCCCTAGAACTACACAGAATCTTCAATTAATCCGCTGGGGTAATTGCCTATGCTGACGGGAATCAGCCGGAAGCCGTGAATCTACCGATATTGCTATGAAAGCTCCCTCTACCCATTTGATTTGGCCTGCTCTGGTAGTGGGTTTCAGTACACTCTACAGTCATCCATCACAAGCTGCTGCCATTACCGGAGCGACTGTTAGTGGCACGGCTCCCTATGTAGTCTACGGGGTCAATGGCACGAATACCGTTGTCATTGCCAATACCACCAGCAATATTCAGTTAGCCCTCGGCGGCAATGCCACTTCACCCACCGGGAATGTTGAATTGGCATCCAACAGCGAAACAACGGGCTTTAACTTTTCTACCGTCGCTAATTTGAATGGCCTGATTGGGGGACAGAGCATTACCCTCAGCAGTTTGACCTTTACAGACTGGTTTGGGAATGGGTCTACGGCATACCAAATGAGTTCACCCACCAACTTGGCGACTCGGTGGTTCAATGCATTTATTCAAAAAGCAGGGTATGGCTTTGCGATCGGTACGTCCACGGCGGCAAATTTTTACAATCAATTCCTCTCCTCCGGTGGATTCCAGGCGACTAGCGACCCCAACATTGCCTATGTCAACCAAGATGACAGCACTGGTCTAATGAGGATTGGCCTTGCCGGTTACTATGACTTGAAAGCGGCCTATGCGTCCAATCCTAAATTTTCCACCTTTGCATCGTTGCTACCGAATGGGTTTCAGGCCAGCGAAGTGGTGAAGTATCGCTACAACGGCAAGACCAGCTATCTATACGGATTTGTCGCCACGCGGTCTGGGTTTACCAACACGGTGCATAGTGGCAACTACGAAGTGACGTTTCAAGGCATTAAACCCACTACAACATCAACTACAACATTTGCAACCGCTAGTTTTGCAAGTGCTAATTTTGCAACTGCTAATTTTGCAACTGCCAGGTTTGCTGCGGCTCAATTGGTTGATCCAGCAGCGGCAGATGTGCCTGAACCGTCCCTGGTGTTAGGGCTACTGGCTCTGGGGGGGATGGTGCTTGGGCAGCAAAAAACACGGTCGTCATGAACGATGTTCGGTGCATGGCACTTTTCATCTTAGTGAGAGATAAAGTCAGAAACAAACCAGGGGCTTAAGCCCCTGGTTCACTCAAGATTCATGCAAGCCATAGGGCAAGCTGACCCGGAATGTGGTTGCGCCATTGCCGCTGTCCACGGTAACGGTACCGTGTAGTTGCTCAACTCGTTTTTTCACTAGAGCCAGCCCTAACCCAGTTCCAGCATATTTCCAGGGGTCATGGTTGGGAATGCGGTAGAACTTTTCAAAGATGCGATCGCGCTCTGCCAGGGGAATTTCCACCCCAGTGTTGGTGATGTCAATGTCTAGGCGATCGCGCTGCGGTTGCACAGTCACGCGGATCTGTTCCCCTGCGGGGGTGTACTTACAAGCATTCTCCAACAATTCCGTCAGGATCCGTTCCAGGTACACCAATTCCGTCGTGATCAGGGGTAAATCCTCTGGGATCTGAATATGTAGCTGCTGTTGATTAGCCTGTGCCCGCGCCATCCAGGGTTCTGCAAGGTGTGGCATATAGATCTGAAGGGCAATGGTGGTCAACTGTAACGGTTCCGCTTGGGCATTCAGTTGGGTCAGATCCAGCAGGTCATTGATCAAGTTAATTTCCTGCCCACTTTCATCCTGTAAGACTTGGAGATATTGCCGAATCAGGTTGGTTTCATCCGCCAACACCCCCAACGTCTCTAAACTCATAGTCAGCATTTCCGTCACCATTTTGATCGTGGAGATGGGGGTGCGGAGTTCATGGGAGATGGTGCTGAGGAAATCGTCTTTCAGTTGGTGCAGCCGTTCCAGTTCTTGCACCTGTGCCTGTGCCGATTGGTAAAGTCGTGCCTGCCGCAGGGCGATCGCGCATTGATCGGTCACCTGTTCCACCAAGCGGATTTCCGCATCGGTAAACGTCATTTCCCCTGGCCGAAACAGCCACAAATCACCGAGTACCGTTTGGTCGTCGATAATTGGACAGGCGAGAATGGATTGCCGGGGTTGATCTGGCCCTAGCAGTTGGGGGTTGTGTAGGCAAAATAGGGCAAATTGGCCATTCAGCAAATTGTCGTACACCTGGGGGGCGGTACTTTGCTGGATGGCACAACTCCAGTTGGGGGTGATGAATTGGCCGTGGGTGTATTCGTATTCCAGCGTGATCGTGGTGTGATCGGGACTGTAAATCGTCACATGACAGCAATCGGCCACCATGGCGATCGCCAATTCCTGTACCACATTTTGCAAAATTTCCTGTTTATCCAAACTGCCACGCACATGATTGGTAATCCGTCGCAGCAAGGCTTCGTAATTGAGGGACTGGTGCAACTGGGCTGTCCGTTCTTGCACCTGGATTTCCAATTCCCGATTCAGTCGTTGCACTTGCTCATACAGTTCCGACTGTTGGAGCGCGATCGCAATTTGGGTAGACAGTTGCTGTAACAGGTCAACCTCCAAGCTGCTCCAATGGCGCGGCGATCGACAATGGTGCGCCACCAATAAGCCCCACAGGTGTCCATTCTGGCAAATTCGGACGGCTAATTTGGCGCGAACCTGCATGTCTACTAAAAAATTGACATGACACGGGTCGAGATTCGCTGTATGAATGTCATCAATCGCTTTACTGAGGTTGGCTTGGTAGCACTGGCCTTGGTTTTCTACAAAATAGGTATCGGTAATTTGCCGATCCAAAATTGATATCCAACCATCGGCGATCGCTTCAGCAATCACCACCCCGCTCCAGTCAGGTTCAAAGCGATAAATCAACACCCGATCGGTGTCTAAAAACTGCCGAACCTCCTGCACTGTCGTAGACAGTACGGCCTTGAGATTCAGGGTTTCCCGAATCCGTTGGGCGATCGCAATCAACAGATGATCCCGCTTGGCGTGTTGATGCAATAACTGCTGCGCCTGGGTCAATTCTTCCTTCAGGGTAGCAATATGGCGATCTCGGGCAATTGACTCCTCTGCTGGAACTGGCGAGGACGGCGGCGGCGATGGGGGTGATGGGGGCGAGGATATCGGCGATGGCATTTGCGACAATAACTGCGAGCGCGTCAGAGCCGTCTGGGATTGCGTCACCGAGTTATCTAGCTTTGCCTCTAACCATTGTTGCCGCAGTTTCAGATCCGCCACATAAATGGCTGAACTGATTTGCAGTGCAATCTGTTGCACCAGTTGCACCTCCATAGCAGCCCAGAAGCGGGGACTGCGGCATTGATGGATAATTAACAACCCCCACAAATTACCCGCGATCTCCACAGGCACCACCAAATTTGCCTGTACTTGTAAACGGGTCAGCAATTGGCGATAACAGTCGTCTAGGGAACTGTCGGCCACATCGGTAATGGTGGAAATCTGGCCACGACGATAGCGGTCTATCCAACTGGCGTTAAAACAGGGGTCGTAAATTAATTGACCGAGCACAGGGATCCATTCATGCCCGACCGATTCATACAACACCACTGCATCTGTGTCAGACAGAAAGCGGTAAATGATGACGCGATCGCACTGAAGGATGGTACGAATATCGGTGATGGCGCGTTGCAGGATGATCTCTAGATCTTTGCCTTGTTGAATTTGCAAGGCAAGAGCCGCAACCTTCTGGAAGATTTTATCGGGACACAGTAAAGAAGGTGCTTGATCGAGAACCATAGGACAGGGACATCAGAAAGCGATGGGCAGATTGCAATTTCAGCTAAACAATCATTTCAGCCAAGCGAATTTCACACGATGTGCAACTGCAATCCCCCCTACCCTACGTACATCTGTACGTTATTGGACAAAGGGGCAATTTGGACAGACTAAACTGATCTAAAGTAATCGTTCACTTCTAAAGTAATCGTTCACTTGCCGTCAGGGGAGGAACAAGCGGGCACAGCCCGCAACACTTTTTCCCTGGGGGGATGTGAATGGTTACGATCTAAATCATTTTAAAGATGTTGATATAGATAATCGGGATAGCATCTGTGGGCAGGTAGCCGTTCACTGCCCCCATGGGAGCAGCGGACGGATCTCGGAACATTTTCCCCTAGGGGATGTGAACAGTTACAACCTAAGAATCATTTAATTATCTGAAAGTGAAGTAAATATCGCGTAAAGTTTACGCGCAGAATTGAACATTGGTTCCAGATTGCTTCCGTGCCTGGTGGACAAGGAACCCAGTCCCCCTCTGACTCAATTCGCCCACAAAAAATCAACTTTCTAGCCCCCTTTTCCAACAGCCTCTAAAGTGGACTGCTATATTAAGAAGCATGAATCCAACTTGGGAGGGCTATGGTTGCCAATCCTATTACCGCTACCGCCAACTCCGAGTTAG
>CAZJZR010000355.1:0-4781 GCA_964550475.1 uncultured bacterium | reverse complement strand
ATTAGCCTGCTTCTCTGATTAGGAAAAATTATCACCCTATGAACGGAAGAACCGTAATTGCTAAATTTATGACGATCGCCAATTCTCTGGACTACGCTTTTTGAAGCCTATCTACCCAATTGATTTTTCGTGCCCTTTGGAGAGGAAAAATCAAAACTTACAGCTATTTCTCAGATCAATTTCTATGCCGATGGACTAGAGATTCAGCTCAGCCAAAACAGCCTACAACCACTTACAGTGGAGTGGGTACAACTAACCTCACTCTACTGTCTACCTAGTGGTGATTTGGGATGAGTTAATGGTGTCTGATAAATATGGAAATGGCTGTAAGTTCGATTTACTTAGATCATCTCTGCTTCATCTACAACTTCTACCAATGTAGTTGTTGCCGATTCATCGGATGGGACTGGTAAGATCACCAGATCTGACTCACTAATCAACGGCAATTTCTTACGGTCTAAAAGCATCGCTTCTAGACATTGATTAATCGCACCAATAGCCTCGTTGTAGGCGGTAATACTCTGCTCCACTTCTGATTGCAGTTGGCGATCGCGGCGGATTTTTTCCTCCGCCTCTTTATCCAACGTTTGACCTAAATAGGCACGGGCTTGATCATACTGTTGCAAAATCGCATCAACCTGAGCATCCAAACTATCCAATAGATGAACATTCAAGGTTTGGTTAATCGTTTGGCGAAACGTGCGTAACACCGTTTCCTTCACCTTTTGCTCAAAATCCAATCGCAACAATTGACGAATGGCAGGTTCAGCATCCACCATGTTTTGGTAATCGTAACCGCGACAGGCTTGTTGTAATGTTTGCCGCAATTGCCAGATGCAAGTTGTGCCATCGGTATAGAATTCTGGACGTTCACGCACGTAGCGATCGCACTCTGTCCGCGCCTCATTAATTACTGCCAAAGTCGCCTGTTCTTGCAACTGTTTTAGGGTTGCCTCAATCCCGCCATCATTGCCCAACAAACGATAGAGATTGGTGTAATAGGGTTGTTGTTTGGCTCGGTCTAACAAATCTTGGAAAAAGTGGGTAATGACTTCCACTGCCGAATTGACCAACACATCTTCTAGACCATTCGCCAAGTAGTAAAATGCCTCTGCCAAAATACTCAGCAACGGTACAACAGAATTGCGGCGATGACTGGCTTGGGCACGTTTATGGACTTCACCAACTGAAAAACCCATAATTAGGTCGTCCAATCGTCCAATCATCCGGGCTTGCAGACGTTTGAAATCGTCTTCAAACCGATCATTCAAATTGCACGCCACCGTTTGGTTGACCTGTTGTTCAATATCTTGGCGAAAGGCATCGCCCACCTGTTTCAGTTCACGGCTCAACTGCCGCAGCGTTTGCTCCTTCATCGTGGCAATATCTTGGGGTTGTCCACCCAGTTCTTGCCAGCGTTCTAAATAGGTGGTTCGCAGCGCAATGCACAACGGTTGCAAATCATCCGCCAAATTAGCCAACAGCAAAGGCCGTTTTTCTTCCGTCAAGTAGCGGGTCACCGCACTACGAAACTCCTCAATCCCACTATCGCGAATCAACTGCTGAATTAAGGGATTACCCTGTTCAGCCAAAATTCGCACATAGTTTTCGTTGGGAGATTCGTAACTTTTTACCTCAATCCGAAATTGGCTGGGCGGCAATTTGCCGGAGTTGGCACAATAACGGTTAAACTCGCTGACAAATTGCGGCGTTTCTTCAACCCCATCTGACCGTTTAACAGTGGTTGAAAACAACGTATCTAACCCAAACCGATCGCCCCGTCCAGTTTGGCGAATTTGACTGCCAAAGAAACCCAACAAACCGCTGGTTTTATAAACACGCTGAGAATCCCGAAATTGTTCTTGAATCAACCGATCTAACCGTTGCCGTAATTGGGTGTTGTACCAGGTTTCATCCACCCGATTAAACACATAGAAGACGCGATCGCGCACACCGGGATTGGTGCGTGTCCGCTCTAGCAATTCCGTCTCTTCGGTGGTCATATCCCCAGCCGATGCAGGTTTGAGGACACAAATCACGGCAGAAGTATCGGGGTCTTCAATTTTGCGATAAGTTAATTCTGCATCCCGCTTGACAGGGGCATCAATTCCTGGTGTATCCACCAAAATGTTGCCATCTCGCAAGAGGTCATGGTGGCAGTAATACTCAATCCGTTTTAGGACTGCACTGTTGGCACCCCGACGGGCATAGGCTGCTGCTTCCTGGAGGTTGTTGAAGTTAAACTGCTCCATAGAAAACGTATTGTTGCTGATGGTGTGGATGCGATCGCGATTCGCCAAAAAACCATCCAACAAGTAATACAAGGCACTGGCCTGTTTTGCCCGTTCAGACTTGCTTTCCCCACCCTCTTCACGGATCAGGACTTGGCATTTTTCTCGCAGCAGATTAATGACATCCGGTTGGTTAATGTTGACGGTGGAGTTGATGCCCAATCGCTGACACAACACATTCACCTGTTCCCGAATTTCGGCCTCACTCAAAAACGTCAAGACCACCCGTTCCGCATCAGGGGGAGCAAAGGCAATCTGACATTCCGTACCCGTGGCGTGACCTTCTGCGCTGTAGAGCAATTCCCGCTCTAACAACGCATTGATCAACATGGATTTTCCGGCACTAAAGGCTCCGGCAAAGACAATCTCAAACGTCGGGGAAAGGGCTTTGCGTAATGATGCCTGGATTGCGGTGGTATCTTGTTTAGCGCGTAAGGATGGTTCTTGACGTAGTAAATTCAGTAACGTTTCGACTTGAGCCTGAAGATTTGCACACTGAGGAGCAACTGACAGCATAGTAGTGTCTATACCGATTGTAGGTGATGGATTAAAAGACTAAAGACGTAACCCGTATCCACGTACCCTCTAATAAGTTAGTGTGCCCAGTTTGAGTTGCGCGATCCCTATCCTATTAAATTCATGCATTCAACACCTTTTCCCCGGTGGAATCTGTATGGTTACGTTAGAGGGTGTTTTAAAAGTTGATTTTGCGTGCGCGAGGCGCACGCAAAATCAGCCTTCTAGGCCACTTTTCAAACAGTCTCTTAGAGTTTAATTTTAGTGGTTGGGTAATAGTTGGGTTTCGCCAATCCTCCATGGGATGCGGGTCAAGGGCATGAATCGGACAATTGTTTGGTTTCGGCGAGATTTACGCATCAGCGACCATGCACCGTTGGATCGGGCGGCGCGGCGGGGTGCGGTAATTCCGTTGTTCATCCTCGATCCGTCTCTGCTGCGCCATCCAGAAACGGCGGTGGCGCGGGTCGCCTTTTTGCTGGACTGTTTGCGATCGCTCGACCACGACCTGCAACAACGGGATGGACGGCTGATTGTGCGCTATGGCGATCCGGTGGAAATTTTGCCGCAACTGGTGCAGGAGACCGAGGCCGATGGCGTGTATGCCTACATTGACTTTGAGCGGATTTATGGACGAGTCCGAGATGCCAAGTTGAACGCGATCGCCCAGCAGAATCCCCGCTTTCGCATCCGCTGGTTTGAACCCGCAGGCACCACCCCCCAACTGATTCCCTATCCCCAATACCGCAGCCTGTGGTTCAGCCACATGGCCGCCACCCCCATCCCTACGCCCCTCCGCTGCCTCGTCCCCGACGACATTACCAGCCACCCCATCCCCACCCTAGAGGAATTGGGGTTAGTTGCCGATGCCAAGCCCATCCCCCCCGGTGGCACCACCGCTGCCCGTGAGCTATTGCAAACGTTTTTGGCAGAAAAGATGGAACGCTACTACTGGCAACTGTCTTACCCCAGTGCCAGCATTACCACCGGACTCAGCCCCTACATTAAATTCGGCGTAATTTCGGTGCGGGAATGTGTGCATCTGCTTCAGCGGGTGCAAAAAGTCCCCGACCCGCGTGTGCAACGCAGTCGCCAGCAATTAGTGGCGCGGTTACGCTGGGGCAGTGGCTTTGCCCAGCGGTTTCGCTACCTACCCCAGTTGGAACTGCGATCGCTCTACAGCATTTTTGATCAGCAGGGTTGGGAGTTTGACGAACAGCTTTACCAAGCGTGGCAACGGGGTGAAACCGGATACCCCATCGTCGATGCAGCGGCACGGTGTTTGTTAGCCACGGGCGGTTGGCAAGAACTCAACTTCCGCATCCGCGCCATCTATGCCAGCTTTTTGGGCAACTTGTTGGGCATTGATTGGCGGTACGGTGCGCTTCACTTCATGCAGCACTTAATTGATGGCGACTGTCCAATCGACCACTACCAATGGGCGATGCAAACCGGAGTCACCCATTGCGTAGACAAAACCTGGACGCGGATTTATAACCCCGGTCAAGTGGCGGTGGATCGCTGTGATCCCGATGGCCTGTTTATTAAACGCTGGTTGCCGGAATTGGCCGATCTGCCGCCCAACCAACTGGGACTGCCCCCAGCCATTGCAGGCTACCCGCGCCCCATTGTTGAGTACAAATCGGCGCGGCAACGGCGAGTCAAGCAACTGGAACAGCAACGCGCCTGCTTTCGGCATCAGGCCAATGTCCTGCCGTTTCTGGCCGAACTCCCACAGGATTTGACCCCATTTGGCAGCGATCGCCGCCCCTGTGATGTTGCTTGGGCACAATCTGCCTGTCCCGACCAGTTGTTTCCGCCGCCATTGGATTTCAGTCAGCTAGATGACGCAGCGGCGATCGCCCTCCGCACTTGGTTTGTTGCCCATGTAGACATCCAACCCGCTAAAACTAAAGGCAAGGGGCGATCGTCCCGTAAAGCAGCGGAATCGTCGGGTGCTTACACGCAACTCAG
>CAZJZR010000354.1:0-4799 GCA_964550475.1 uncultured bacterium | reverse complement strand
CGATAGTTGGTGGGTAGCTGCCTGCTAAAATAGCGCGATGCCAGTCTTATTATTCGCAAGCACCGCTCTCAGGAATCACTCTTGGGGGCGGTGCTTGTTTTTAAGGTAAACCGTGATGGACTGAACCTCCTGTGCTGTAGGATGAACCAACCAGAACCAGGATACTGGAGCATGTCCGTCAGTCGTGGTTATTGCTAACCGCCGATGAAGTGCTGAGAGTCGAACAGCATATTTCCACTAGCGATTATCCAGAAACCCAGACCAATCTGTATGCCATCGGGCACGCCCATGGTTTTTCTGCCGTGGATTGCCTTTATACCGATCCGTTGGAAACTGCACAGTTACTCTGTTTTTATAGATAAGTAAGGTAACCGCCCAGGTACCTCCTGAACAACTAATGCTGACACTGCAAAGCTTTGAGATTACAGTACATATAAACAGTACATATAAATTGTCTATCAGACGGGCTTCATGATACGGATTCACCATCTTTGTCAGTGATTGTAAACTTGCGTTTATCCTGCCTACCGATGTAATCCTGATTGCTGTTGATTTTCTAACTATGCTCATCCCGTTGACTCGTAAAACCTTTGAGGAATTGATTCCGCCCCTAGCTACGGGTGCTCAATATATTTATTGCTGGGGCAAGTTCCCTGATTTTCTGAAACGATTACTGATTTCTGTGATCAGTGTGGTGATCTTTTGGGGATTGCGAGTGTTAGTAGGAGAAGATTTTAGTCTGTTATTTTTCTGCGCTGGTGTAGCGTCGGGGTTTTATTGGTTGTGGGCACCGATTTATGCGGCAAGTTTGCGGAATTTTAAGTATCGCAGATATGCCTACTGTGGATTTTGGCAAGGCAAGGTGTTGGATGTGTTCCTGACGGATGAGTTGATTGGTAAAGAGGAGACGGTGAACGATCGCGGCGATCTCGTAATCGTAGAAAACCGAGAGCGGCGACTTAACTTAGAGTTGGGCGACAATAGTGGGTTTTCGACGCAAGTGCAAGTGCCGCTGCGACGAGAGCACAAAGCGGTGCGGGTGGGGCAGGTGGCCGAAATGTTGCTGTTTTCCTATCAACCGGATTTAGAACGGATTACCCAAGTGTCGGATGTTTATATCCCTAGCCAAAATTTGTGGGTGAGCGATTATCCGTATCTGCGGCGAGATGCGTTTGTGGAAGTGAGTCGGAAGCTGCAAAAACAGCAGCGGCGTTAGAGATGCTTTGAGCAGTCTTCTGACACTGGAGCCGTCGTTTTGTCAGGGTTGTGGCGATAAACTAAGCCTGTAATTCCGGCTAACAAGAGCCATCCTAAGAAATTGACTGTCCCATCAAATAAGGGCACGTCTAAGGTGTGAAATAGAGTGCAATTGAGGAAGGCGATCAGGTAGCTAAAGAGAATCAGCCGATCGCGCCTCATCCGCCAACTCACCGGATCGCTGGCAGCAGAGTTGCGGCGGGATAGAGACCATGACCACAGCAGGCGGGTGGCCTTGGTCAGCATCCAACCGACCAAGCCGAATAGCAGCAATGCGGCTGGGACTCCGGCTTCTGCGCTGACCATCAGCAATAAGTTATGGGGATGTCCTAACCAGAGTTGGGTATGGGCTTCGTAGAGCGGGGTGAAGTTTCGCAATCCCCATCCGGTTAAGGGGCGTTGTTGGGTGAGATGCAGGGCAAATTTCCACTGGGTAGTCCGCAGCAGGTTGGTGGGCTGCGGAAATAGTTGATCATTCAGCCGTGCCCAGACATAGGCGGGGATCACTTGCCGGAGTCCGTTTTGCAGGGGAGATGCGGGGCCAAAGGCCGCGAGGAGAACGGCGGTAATCGCGCCGATCACAGGTACCATGACCCAATACCAACCGCGATAGAGGGCAAAGGCGAGGAGGGTAATGATCGCGATCGCCCAGCCATTGCGGGAGTGGGTGAGCACCATGCACACCAGCATTCCGGCGATCTCCAATCCCAGTCCTGCCAACTGCATCCACCCTTGTTGTGACCGTTGCTGCCGTTGACCTCGGTCATAGGTGTGGAGTAGTAACCCAATGGCCAACGTTAACGGAATCGCTAAATAGCTAGCCAGAACATTGGTGTAGTCAAACACACTAGACATCCGCCCAGGGGGAGCACCACCGGGAGCAGTTGGCCAAGCGATGATATCGGTCAAAATGGGGATGTGTCCGCCCCAGCCCCAAAACATTTGCCCCAACCCAATCACCACGACTGGAATTGCCCCAGTGACGATCAGCCAAGCCAGTCGCCATAACCGAGCCGGGGTGTGGACTAACTCCGTTAAGGCAGCAAAAATGACAAAGTACGGCAGGAAATTGAATAGGCCAATGAGGGCGGCGGTGCGATCGTAGGCCAATAGACTGGTGAGCACTAGCCAGAGGGCTAAAGCCGCCAAGCCCCAATTAACCGGGCGGCGGCGGATGGTGTGATGGTGATGCTTCCAGGTGATGGCGGTCGCTCCAATCACCATGACACCCCCTAGGGCGAGGCTGATCGGTAGAAGCAATACGCCAATTTGTAAGCCAAGCCAAGCGGTACGGCTGTGGGGAAAGAGCTGCGATCGCGGGGTCGAGGGGGATGGCGAAAATAGCACTAGGGAAATCAGCAAATAAATGTAGCAATGGCGCGGCGGCGGGATCGCAGTTACGCCGTTTTAAGGCAGGGCGATCGGGTCAGGCGAATTTGGGCAAGGGCAAAGATGGTCGGCAAAATCCGGGCATAATTGGTCGAAATGGTGCGCCAACCCAGATCGGCAAAGAACCACGCCCACATGGCTGGGCCTAAGCAGGCAAACACGGTGCGAGCTGCCGCATACCGAGTGGCGGTAATCGCCATCCCCCGTTTGGCCATGTGTAGGGCAACATACTGACTCGCTTGGGCAGCGGCAACTTCACCGCCGGCAACCAACGCCGCACGAGTCAAGTGATAGGTGGCCATATGGCTGGCAAATTGACGGGCTAACTGTTGTAACACCCAAGGCCGCACGACAGAATTAATCGCCAGCACGCTCCCCCCTTTGCATAAAAATTCCAAGGGTTGCTTCAGCAGCTTACTGGGTAACGGTTCTGAGTTGGGAACTTGGGTGAGGGACTGTTGCATACGCCGCCCCAACGCCTGCTGGTCGGCCTCCGGCAGTCCTTGCCAGGTTTTGCCTAACAAATGCAGAAATATTTCAGCCTCTAACTCGGTAGTGGAGAGAGCTTCAGAGTACGACAGGCGTAAATGCCGACACACTTGAACTAAAATTTGCCGATAGGATAGTTGACCACTTTTCCCCGTCAGCACGGTGACTCCATCGGCAGCTAAAAAGCGAAACCGTTCGTCGATCGCCGCAATCCACTCTTGACGAGTTTGACTCTGCACAACTAGGGGATCAGGGGTGCTCACATAGTCCAACGGATTGAACCGACGACGAAACAAAACATCCGTCAATTCCCGTAGTTCGTCATCTGTTGCGAGTTCTAGCGCAGTCCGTAACTCGTCCACTGTGTTGCCCCTCCTGAACCGTCGCCGCTACTGCCTTCTATTCTAGTCGTCTGTCCCAGTTATTTTGAGAGTTATCCCACCCAAAAAATAACTGCGATCGGGCCTCATCCTTTAATGCTGATATTGACCAATAAAAGCGTAAAACCGCTGATTCTTCTAACCGGAACGGCAAGGAGAATCAACGGCATACTGTGCCAAACATATCTGGCATCGCTGACAGAGGATGGAAATCTGGAGTGACTGGCAGGACTATTACTCTTCAGCCACTGCACCCTCTTGGGTTCCTTCTGAATCCTCAGAGGAACCGCCACCCATACGGCGACGCATTCCACCCCGGCCTTTGGAGGTGCGCTTGCGAAATTTGCGGGCGTAGGCTTCATTCCGGAGTGCTTTTTCTTTCTTTAGATTGCGGCGTTTTGCCATTATGACCTCATAAAGAGACAGACGATAAAGAGACAAACAAATTGAAAACAGACAAAAGTTTAGTTGAATCAGGACTGGCGACTCCGTTAGCGACGGCCATCCATCCTGAATATCTAGGCAGATTAACTAGCGTATCACAGTTAAAGGTAACTGTTCACATTCCCCCATGGGAAAAGTGTTACGAACTACGCCCGCAGACCCGCAGATAGGTTGCATCGCTATGTTGATATCCATGCAAATTTGATATCCATGCAAAATCCCCGATCGCACAGGCAAGCATCTGACGAGAGCCGTAGACTATTGCCTCTGAAACCGGGGATCGGAATAAAATTCAGACTTATATCAGACCAATACGGATCAGACCAATCCGTGCCGCGCAGGGCATTGTTAACACGGGGTCGAATTACATGGGGTGGAACAGCAAATCGGGGTGAGCATAGTTGAAGACAATCAACCACACCGCTGTTTGCGCTAACCACAGAAACAAGATGACTGGAGATAAGGACAAAAATTTAGCCATGGATGACTCTCCAAAAAACGAGTGGCTCAAAAAAAGAATAGTGAAAGAGTTTAGAGAAGCAATGAATTAGAAATTCTGGATCCTACCAGTCAAGCTTTAACCGACTTGATTGAGTGGGTTAATGGCTTACCGAGGGGAAACAGTGATTTCAGATTCTTTTGCAGTCAGTTGACCAGAGGCCAATTCTTGCAGAGCCAACAGCGGCCACAGTCCACTTAAGATGGTCTTGTTGATCGCCAAGGGCACATCCAAAATGATTTCCTTTTGTTCTGGATCACCAGCTTTTTTGATTGCTTGCAGGTAGGAACGACCAGACCAGCCGATCGCGCCTGCAATGTACAAGAACAAGAGGCTAGGAA
>CAZJZR010000353.1:0-4810 GCA_964550475.1 uncultured bacterium | reverse complement strand
AAAACAGTCAATCCAGCAATTTATTGGATAATCTTAAACAGTCATTCCACACTGTTGCACAAACCGATGAGAACAGGCAGTAAATATCAAGGGTTACAAGACTATCTGCGGAACTGCGATCGCCCAGAGGTCACCCTGAGCTTTGCTGAAATTGAACGGATCATTGGCGGCACCTTACCCAGTTCAGCTCATCGCAATCGGGCTTGGTGGAGTAATCGCACCAAAGGAGCCTTGCAAGCCAATGCCTGGATGACTGCCGGGTATTTAGCCGAAGACGTAAATATCACCGATGCAACAGTCTGCTTTCGCAAACCCCCCAGCACGTACAAGGTGGAAATTGAAGACGGGGTTGTGCGTTGGCACAGCGACCTGATCCGGGGGCTGCGCCGCCACATGGGACTGAGCCAAGCGGAATTTGCCGAACAAATTGGAGTGCGCCAACAAACCGTCAGCGAATGGGAAACCAATATGTACTCCCCCACCCGCGCCACGTCCAAACACCTGAGCCTGATTGCAGAACAGGCGGCGTTTCGCTATGGAGAGGGGGGAGAGTGAATGGTGGATGGTGGGAGAGTGTGGTGGGTGGGTAGATGGGTCAGTGGGTGGATCGTTGACCTTCAAGCTTCAAAGTATTTTAGTTTGTAGTTCCAACTTCAGTTGGCTGGCTGTTGGCTGGCTAAAGCCAGTACTACGCACAATGCCCTGACCTCACCCTCACCTACTCACCCACCCTCCCACACACTCTCCCATCCACCATTTACCATCCACCATTCACCCTCTCACTCCCCATGCCCCCCCTCAGCTCCGAACTTGCGGCTTCAACTCTGTCAGTTGTCCGGTTGGTGGCGACGGATGTGGATGGGACGTTGACGTTGGGCGGGAAGTTTACGCCAGCGGTGCTGCAAGCGGTGGTGGATTTGCAGGCGGTGGGGGTGGAAGTGTTGCTGGTGACGGGGCGATCGGCGGGGTGGGTGCAGAGTTTGGTTAACTATGGGACGGTGGTGGGAGCGATCGCTGAAAATGGCGGTGTTTTCTATGCCAGTGGGGATGCCTTACCACAGCTTTTATCCGACGTGGCGGATCTAACAGCCCATCGTCAGCAGTTGGCACAGATGTTTGCCTACTTGCAGACCCACTATCCTCAGTTGCAGGAATCAACTGACAATCGTTTCCGCCTCACCGATTGGACCTTTGATGTGCAGACCCTCAGCCCCGATGACTTAACTCTGTTATCCACCCTTTGTCATCGGGAGGGGTGGGGCTTTACCTACAGCACGGTGCAATGTCACATCAAACCGTTGGGGCAAGACAAGGCCAGCGGCTTGCAACGGGTGTTGGCTCAACAGTTTTCTGAGTACACCACCGATCAGGTGGTGACCGTGGGTGATAGCCCCAACGACGAGAGTTTATTCGATCCCACGCAATTTCCTCTGTCGGTTGGTGTTGCAAATGTGCAACATTACGTTACGCAACTCCAGCATTTTCCAGCCTATGTCACAGATGGTTCAGAATCCTTAGGATTCTGTCAACTTGCGGCGTTGATTTGTCAAGCGAAGCTGAAATATAGCTGAAATATTTTCGGTTTCACCATTTTCTAGCCCATGATCAAAAATCTGATGGGTGATAGTTCGTAACTTTGCGTCTGGATCAGATGCGCTGACCACTGCTTACCCGCGTGGGGGACTGCACATGGCTGATTGCGATCGCCGAACGATGAGATCGTGCTATGACGTGCTGGAAATTAAACCGAATGCGTCTTTGGAAGAGGTAAAGGAGGCGTATCGGGATCTAGCGTTTGTCTGGCATCCCGATCGCTATGTCAATAATCCCCGGTTGCAGAAGAAAGCCCAGGATCGGTTCCAGGCGATTAACCATGCCTATCATGTGTTGGAGTGTTGTCTTGCCCACAGTCAAGACCATGGGCATCAGGGATGTAACGACCGAGGGGGGTATCCGCGATCGCCCGTTGCCCAGGCGTACCATGCCGCGTCCAACGCCCATGCCAACCACAGCCATACCAACCAGAATCATTCGAGCCAAAACCATTCAAGTCAGAGTCATTCGAGCCAGAACCATTCCAGCCACCACAGCCATCAATCTCCTCAGTCTTACCAATCGCAGCAAGCCCATCAATCGCATCAAGCTCATCAATCCAATAACCACGTCACCCAGCAGCACCATCACCAGTCGGATCATCACCCAGAGCACCACCCAGACCCCAATCATCAGGGTTACGCCTATGGTCATCATGCCGCCGATCGCGAACGGGAACGCCGCATCAACATGAAACCACCGCCGCAGGTGGAAATTAACCCCTGGTTATTGCTGTGTGTGATCTGTTTAACTGGGGTGTTGACCAACATCACGTTGGTGGTCGCTCAGGGGGCACCGGGTTTGGAACTGATGTTACTCCAACCCACCATGCAGCAGCGATAAATTGAAAGCGATAGATTTAATCAGGAACACCCCATCTGCGCTTACCCGATTGGCGATCAGGGTCGCTGGGTGGTTGTGCTCATTCCTCGCTGTCAAAATCAATTGACCAGAAATGATCGCCAGTCGAGTCACGGGCATCCGGTTCCATCATCTCCAACGTCCAGCGTTGGTGCATGGTGTCCACCCGTTGGCGGTAACGCTGCAACATCTCCAAAGACGACATTTCCTGATGGGTGCGGTGTAAGCGGTCTAAATCGTTCAGCACATCATGAATTACCTTGACCCGTTGATGCAGATCCAGCAATTTGCAAATTTGTGGGTAAATTCGGGTGACGCTATCCCGGACAAAATCCGTTGACCCGTGCAATGCCAAGGTGACCTGTTCTAAATTGGTGGACTTGCTGAGATGGTTCACCACTTCTAAGGTGATGCCGCTGGCCAGTCGTTCTGGCGAAAACACCGTGGCTCCCGCCCCCAAGACAGGAATGGCAATGCTGCGCCAACCTTGGACGTTGCACATTTCCAAACATTTGCGGGTCACGTCTTTGATCAAGTCCACATCAATCAGGAAATGATCGCGATCGGTGACGACGGCATGAAAAATTTGGCGGGCTTTCAGACTGCCAGCGGTGGTGGCAATCACCTGTCCCAACCGCAATGGCCCCAATTCCACCCGGCGTTTGGCCTCTTCCCAGATCACCTCACCGCCGACTTCCCGAATCTCTGCCGCAATCCCCATCCCCATCGACAGATCCACATCGTCAAAACTGACAATCACATCCGCTTCCACCTGCGGCAGGTTCCAATCTTCTAACCGCAGGGCGGCATTACCCACGGGTTTGACCATGAATAACTCCCCCACGGGAGCCGGAGTGGTGACGGCTGGGTGTTCTTGGGCTAAAAGATTCGGTTCTACATCAACCCGATGCAGCGATTTCCACGACAACGGCGGCGTGGAGGGATTTTGGCAAATGACGGGCAACCAGGTGGCGCAAGGGTATTCATTTTCTAGGGCTTGCAGCTTTTCCCGTGCTTGTCGTACAGCGGTGTAGAGGGACTGCCCATCGGCAAAGGCGACGAGGAAGTGTTTTAAGAATTCTTGGGCGACGAGATCGGGGACGGCTTCGCGCATGACGATGATTTGCGGCAAGTGCAGATCGGCCAGCGATCGCGCCAACCCCAGGCCATCACAGGAGTTAAAAATCGCCAACTTTAACCCGCCCCGAATCGCTTCCCGCAGGGCAAACCGCACCTGATCAATGTTGAGGCTGTCCTCTGGGTTGATTTGAATTGCCCCCGATTGGTTCTCTCGGTAGCTGGCACTGTGTCCGGCGAAGAACAGAATGTCCCAGCCCTGACTCCACAATTGATCGTTCAATTCCCGCCGAGCTGGTTCGTTTAAAAACTCCAGTTCTGTATCTGGCAATTTGGCCAGGTAATTGCGATCGGCTTGGACATTAATCCCTTTGCTATTGCCCAAAATCGCCAGAATCCGCACATGGGAGCGTTCGGGGACGGGGGTGGGGACGCGGCGAAATTCCACCGGACTGAGGGCAATTTCGGCTTTGGGATAGTTGTCTAAAAACGATTCAAAAAACAACTGCCAGGGCAACCGCCGCAATTCTGGGTGATCGGTTTGCACGAGGACGCGGATTTCATCGGACTGGCGCAATTCCTGGAACATCTTTTCCCGAATCCGACTGAATTTACCGTGTTCCGACTCGTACCATCCTCGCAATTGCAACCGCAGTTGTTCCCCCAACCCCTGACAGCCCTGGATCGCTTCGTCCATCGAGACGTTGGTGACTTGGCTGGGGGGTGCATAGAGGCGCGATCGCTGGTTCAAGGCTCGGTAACTGGTTTGCCAATCGTGAAAGGTGCGCGGCAATGTTGGCAAGGGGGGTAACTGCCCTAACAAGCTACTGGACGGGCGATCGCCCTCATCGCCAATAAACAACCAAACGGGAAACCCAGTATCAAAATCCCCTTCTAAGACCGACAGGATAACCAGTTTTGTCACTGTTGCACCCCTCAATGGTTTACCCAATCCGGCAGGGCTAAAATCCCCTCAGATCCTACGTTTGCCTTAAACGTTTGCCTTAAATTTACCTCAGCAACCGAGTTGGTCATCATCAACCACAACCAACGGTCAACCCGCCAATTTTTGATGCAGCCACCCGGAGTTTTCAGTCTTGCGACTCTTTCCCATGATAATCCACTATTTTCCCTGGACTTTCTGTGCCGCCATCCACTGCCCATGGGATCACTTGGACGCATCTATTTGGACGCATCTATTTGGTCGCATCTCTGGGTGGGGGAGATTGGCGATACCCTAATGTCATGATTCTTTACCTTCACAGGTAGGAAAAAATCT
>CAZJZR010000352.1:0-4812 GCA_964550475.1 uncultured bacterium | reverse complement strand
GGCGACCATCCGGGCTAAACGCCACCGACAAGACACTAGACCCATGCCCTTGCAGGCGGTTAGCTTCCTGTACCTGTTGCACTGCACTGAGTAGGCTGGACTGGGCGGTAAGGTTGACTGCTGCCACCGTTTGACTGCGATCCATCGTGTCGATCGCCAGCACCAACCCTTCAGCACTGGCGGTGGAGATCCAGTTCAGTACTCGTGCTGCCTGCTCCCGCAATTCGGCAATGGTTTTCTGCTGGGTTGCCGCTTGGGTTGCTTGTTGGGCAATTCGGGTTTGGGTTTGGGCAAGGGTGGCTTGGGTTTCTGCCTGCTTTTGGGCGGTTTGTGCCATTTGGGCTTGCTGTTCTGCCCGTTGTTTTTCGCTGGCGGCAGTTTTTAAGGCCAAGTCTTTTTGTTGGTTCGCCTGTTGGGTTTTGACTAGGGCAAGTTTGACCCGCTCTTCACTGGCTGTGGCGCGGTTGGCATTGGTTTCAGCCCGTAGTCTTTGCAGTTCGGCTTCGGCTGCATTTTGGTTCGCCCGTGCTGTTTGGGCCTCAGCGTTTTGTCTTTGTTTAACGGCTTCCTGTTGTTGCTGGACAGCATAGATAGCAAAACTACCCGCAACAATTGCAGCGATACCCAGAATGCCAATCAACGGCAAAGCAGGTTTGAGCCGTTGCCACAGACTTTCTGGCAAATGTTCCTGAATCCACTGCTGGTTAAACACCTCGCGGTAAATGGCATTCCGCACCTGCAAACGTGTGTCTACCCGTCGCACCACCCCCGCCAGCTTTAGGTGTGCCTTCACCAGGTTTTGTTCCTCATCCAGCACCGGGGTTTTGCCTCGGTAAATTTGGCGGTAGGTTTCCAGTACCTCCTGTTCCAGCCCAGTGGGTGCCCGCCGCGTCAGCATATCCCGGACAAATTGCAGGTTGTTGTCCTGTTCACTCTGCCGCCCCAAAAACGTGCGCTGCACCAACTGCCGCACATCCGCCTCAGTCCAGGTGGGTTGCCCCTGTTCCGCAATCGCTTGGCACAACCGCTGGGTCAGGTAGGGGTGTCCCCCCGTCCACTGCAACACCCAGGCCAACACCTGTGCCGCTGTCGCCTCTGGCAACCCCAACCCCGCAGCCAAGGGTTGCGCGTCCGCTGGGGTAAAATCGGTCAAATCCACCCGTTGGCCAATATTAAACGGGGTGCGTTTGGGGTCACGAATCAAATCCCCTGGTGTGGCCACGCCAATCAAAACAAACGACAGGCGACGCAACACCGGATTGGTTGCACTGCCGATGCCCAGATAGCGAATTGCCGCATAGAAATCATCGGTAAAGTCCAGACTCAAGGTGGTGTCAATTTCGTCCACAAAAATCACCACCGGATCGGGCACCTCTGCCAGCAACACCTCTTCAAAAAACCGAGTCAGCCGCAAAATTGCCCCAGATGGTTGAGCGTGCCACCATTGCCGCACATTGGTCGATAAACTCAATTGACTGGCCACCAGATCTAAAAAATCGCCGTACCATTCATCAGCAGTTAACTGGGTGCCAATTTGGGTCAGGTCAACAATCACGGCCTGGATGCCTTGATCAAGCAGTTGTTGTGCCGTGCGAATCATCAAACTCGACTTGCCCATCTGTCGGGGAGTCAACACGTAGGCAAAGGTAGAGTTCTGACATAACCGCAGCAAATCCTGATCAGCCGGACGAGGAATGTAAATGCCGCGCTCGTTGGCTTGAACCGTCCCTCCAACCGTGTAGATGTTCGATTTAGCCACGTAAATGCTCCTGGAAATACTTGGCGTACAACTGGCAACGGGCGGTTAAGCCATGGTCGGTTTGGGTCACTAGTCCGGCGGCAACCAACAACCGGACAATCCGTTCATCAGAGCAGGCATTGGTACGAATCACCTGACGTAACCCTTGGACTAATTCGGGTTTGTCGTAAATCCGGAACAGGTGATAGCGCAAATGATCGCCAAACGGGCCGCGATCGCTGATGGCTTGGCTTAATAAGTCCTGAAACCCTAACTGTTGACTGGCTACCAGATAGAATGCCCGCCGTACTAGATAGGGTTGCCCATTCAATAACCCCATCAGTTCCCGCTCTTGGGGCATGGTCAAGGGTGACCCATGGCGACGATTCAGTTCCCCCACCTGTTCTGGCGTAAAGTCCGTCAATAGGATCACTTCGCCCACATTAAACGGCGATTGATTCAAGTTGGCAATCAGGTGATACGGTTCCGTAGCCGTTACCAACGCTAAATCAAACTGCTTCCACATCCGCATCGTCGGCAAGGCGCGGTTGTTGTGCCAACTCCGCAACATGCTAAAAAAGTCCGAGCGGTAGTCGGTATCAAACATTCGATCTACCTCATCCATCGCCAACAGCAGCGGCGCACCCAGAGATTTGAGCACATGGGTTTGCATGTAGCGGGTGCAGCGTTGGACATTGCCCCCAGGTTCATCCCAATACTCTGCCACGCGATCCAGAATGCCCAGTTGTTCGGTCAAGCTAGTGCAAAACTGGCGATAGAAGACATCGGCCACCTGCAAAATCTCCTGATCAAACACTTGGAAGTCGAGAAATACCACCCGCTTTCCAACCTGCATTGCTGCATCGATGATCCGCATCAGCAATGAGCTTTTGCCCATCTGGCGGGGGCCTTTAATCGTCAGCGTTACCCCCTGCCGTTCGATGGTAGACAGGGCGATCGCATCCGCTGGCCGCTGCACATAAAATTGCGACTCCGGATCCATCGTGCCCTCGGCGGATTCCAGCGCGATTTTGGGCACAGTGCGAATGGGCTGAGCCGATGACAGCGGCAACGGCAAGGGCGGCACAACCGTTTCCAGTAGTTCCGCTTTGGATGCCTCAGTCTGAATCGGCAGATCCCCACCGGCGATCGCCTGCATCAGTTCACTGATCAGCCTGGGGGTATCTGCATCCGTTTGCCAAAACGCCCAGTTAATCGGGTTGAGGTAATGGCTGAGGGAATAGACAAACGGTTCCCGATAGGCCAATCTTACTGGCAAAATCCGAGGTTTGCCGCCCTCCTGCATCAACCGATGAGCAAGGCGAATTTCCCCCTCAACCATCTCACTCTGGACGGATCGCGCGGACAAAAATGTAATTAAAAAATCCGATCGCCTCAACTCCTGTTCAATCCGTTGCGCCCAGGGTGTGCCCACAGGCATCTGTTGGTCAATAAACACATCATGGGACGCACTCAACGCCTGATGCACCGCCAAGGCGATCGGTTCATCTGGCTCCACCCCCCGTTTGTAGCTGATGAAAATGCGCGATCGGGTGGCAGGGGTGACTGGGGGGCGATCCGGTTGGGCAGGCGTTACCAATGGCTTCGATGATTCAGACTTGGGTTTGGGCACTAGCACCGGGGTATTTTCCTCCGCGATGCCAGCCAGTTGCACCGCATTTTTGCCCAACCGAAAGGCAAACTCAATCGATTCTCCCGCTCCTAGCGCATCATAAAAGCTGGTCGCAAACTCAATGGCGGCGCGATCTCCAATCCCTTGGTTCATGCCAATCACATAGGGAATGTGCTGGGATATCGCCGCTGCATGAACTCCTGAATCACAGGCATTCAAGACCACACATTCCAATTGATCGGCAAATAACTCAAACAAACTCGCCAGTGCAGACCCACTAACAGGTTTGGCCTTGCCCACTTCATCCTCTAACACCAGTCCCCAGTGGCGATCTCCATGGCCGCAAAAATGCACAATTTGTGGCTTATAGTCCAGCATGGCCCGTTGCATATCCCTAGCACGAACCGCTGATTGGCATTCGATCCGAAACTGATCTCGATGGCGCGATCTCTGAATACCCGCTTTGATTTCTCGTAATTCTTCATCCAGTCGCAAGGGGTCAGTACCCTTGGGATTAGACGACAGGATCAGAATGGTCTTTTGTGACGATGAACTGCTCATGGGGGCAAGGGCCAGTCATATGATTTCCTTGGTTGCGAAATTTGTTTGTAGCACCTTAGCAAAAAAAACTTGCAGCCGCAGCAATCATCAACAAACTGCAATACGTGGAATTACGGATGGATGGCTTTGCAGATTTTTTCTCTCCTTGCCTCGCACCAAAGGCACATATTCGGAGCGATCGCTCCCACATCCCAGATCCCACATTTGATCATCACCCACTTTTCATAATCACTTCATAATTTTCCGACCTTCCCACGATGACATTCTTGGAATTAGGTGAGTATGATCAATACCATCCCTAATTCAAAGCGTCCTAACCTGATGGAACACGTTTGCGTTTGACATTCCGTTGTGAAACTCATCATTTAGGTCTGTAAAGGAAGAATTATTGATTTAGACGAAAAAGCCAAAAAATTATCAACATCATTCAACGTCAGTCAATCAAAATTCAACGTCAGTAGTTCAAAACAGTTGTGTTGGAGAAAGAATCTCCGAGACGTTGATGGTTATACCGCAAGGTGTAGGGGCAGGTTTTGTTGTTAACGAAACGGTTCTCACCGATGGGCGATCGGCTAAACCTACCCCTACAGTGATCTATCGCTATTGTCCGAATTAACAATTTCATTCATTACCAATTCGTAACCGTTCACTCCCCTGGAGGGATGTGAACAGTTACGCCAATTCATTTACCTGCTAGTCAGTTCCTTGCAACAAGCGATGCAGAAACCGGGGTTCTTACCAGAAATCAGGGGATTTCGCCTTCAATCAACGGCTAGAAATCCGGTTTTTCAGAACAATACCCATTCAACCGTCAGCCTGCCCATGTGCAGAGGGCAGCCACGGTTACATTCAACCCATTACCACTATGAAAACGGTTAAC
>CAZJZR010000351.1:0-4812 GCA_964550475.1 uncultured bacterium | reverse complement strand
GAATAGAATAAGCCCTTTGGGCTGGCTTTGCCTACGCGGCTATAAGAACAAAGTCTGCCTACGCGGACTAAGAGGATGTTTGAAAAGTGTCTGGCGGTTAAAACCGCGACTACACGGGCAAAGTCCGCCTAAGAGACTGTTTTAAAAGTTGAGTTTGCGTGCGCGAGGCGCACGCAAACTCAACCTTCTAGGCCACTTTTCAAACAGCCTCTAAGCGGACTCAAGAAAATCAAGGGTTTCTGGAACCTGCGTAGGCAGGTTATAGCCCTACGGGCATGGCTACGCTAGTGTCCGTATAGCCGCGACTACCCTACGGGAACGCAAGGCGAACAGTCGCTAGGGCTACATCAAACGGGACTTTTCAAACACCCTCTAAGGGATCTGCAAATAAATAAAATACCCAGCGTAGGATGCGTTAGGCTTCGCCCATCCCTTAGGGGCGCATCTATTGGTTGGGGGACTGGCGGTTGAAACCGCGTCCACAGGGACTAAGTCCGCCTGCGCGGACTCTAGAAGGCAGATTATTCTGTGGGTCAGAAACCTGCGTAGGCAGGTTTTGTTCTGGTAGCCGCGATTTCAATCGCCACTCCCACAATGGCAAAATGCGCCCGTTAGGCTTCAGCCATAACGCATCATGTTTAAACTGTGGGTACTTTATTTTTACGCTCCTCCCTAAGGGTTTTGAAACCCGCGTAGGCGGGTTTAGTTCTTGTAGATGCGGTTTTAACCGCCCCTCCCCCAAACGTGAAATACGCCCCTAGAATAGTTGCACATCGTGTATGGATGATTTTCAATTGGATAATGTAATAGAGCCAACGTACCCGTTCACTCCCCGTCAGAGCAGGAACCAGCGGGCGCAGCCCGCAACACTTTTCTCCGGGGGAGGTGTGAACAGTTGCCAACCCATTAAATACTCGAATGAAGAGCCTCCAATCATCAGAATTTCGAGGGGATATCTTGATCGTGGATGATACCCCCGACAACTTACGGTTGTTATCCGCGATGTTGTCGAACCAAGGGTTTGAAGTGCGAAAGGCTCTGAATGGTCAGCGGGCAATCTTTTCTGCCCAAGCCGATCCACCGGATCTAATTTTGTTAGATATCAAAATGCCGGATATGAACGGCTACCAAGTGTGTAAGCAGCTCAAATCCGACCCCAAAACCCGTGAAGTTCCGGTGATTTTTATCAGTGCCTTGGATGATGCGTTGGATAAAGTCCAAGCGTTTGCCTCTGGCGGCATTGATTATGTAACAAAACCATTTCAAGAAATTGAAGTATTGGCACGCATAGAAAATCAACTGCGAATTCAACAATTGCAACGACAATTGGTGGAACAAAATGCAGAATTGGCGCGTTCTAATCGAGAACTGGAACAGTTTGCTTATATTGTTTCCCATGACTTGCAACAACCGCTACAAAGTGTCACTGGATTTGCCAAATTATTAACGCTGAAATATCAAGATGATTTAGATGAAATGGCCTGTGAATATATCAGTCGGATTCACAGTGCCGGTACACGAATGCAGCGGTTGATTGAAGATTTGCTCACCTATGCCCAAGTGGGAAAACCGAATCAAGATGTGGACTGGATTGACTGCAACCTGATCTTGGAGCAGGTGCAAGAAAATTTGCAGTCCGCGATCGCGGATAAACAAGTCAACTTACACTACGACAGTTTGCCCACGGTGAAGGGCAATGAAACCCAACTGATTCAATTATTCCAAAACTTAATTAGTAATGCGATTAAATTTGTCCGTCCCGACATTATTCCCGCAGTGAGTATTAGAGCTATACCGCAGGCGCAATCGTGTCTATTCACGATTCAAGATAATGGGATTGGCATTGAACCGCAGAATTTGGAACGGGTGTTTGAAATTTTTCAACGGACTCAAGAAGCACGGCAATACCCCGGCACGGGGATTGGCCTGGCAACCTGTAAAAAAATCGTGGAAAATCACCATGGGCGGATTTGGGTAGAATCTCAGGTGGACAAGGGCACAACGTTTTTCTTTACGCTGGAGTGTGCCTAGACAGCGATCGCCCCCGATGGTCTAATCCTGCGGATGCAGCCCAGTCAACCCAGTTAACAGTGAATCGCTAAACTGGAAGTAAGGTCACTTCCAGGTGTCGGTTATCCCTCCCCATCCCCTCTTTTACGTTTTGCTATGAAGGTTGGTCTGCAATATAACCTCAGTGATGTCCATCTCGATGCGGCACAGCTAAATCAGCAACGGCAGGTGTCGATCGCGATCGCGGCGGTTCCAGAGTCGATGGGTGGACGGTCGGTGCCGTTGAATTTGTGCCTGATTTTGGATCACAGTGGGTCGATGAAGGGGCGACCGCTGGAAACGGTGAAGCAGGCGGCTTGTCAGTTAGTCGAGCAACTGACTCCGGGCGATCGCCTCTCCATCATTGCCTTTGACCACCGGGCGAAGGTACTGCTGTCTACCCAAGTGATCGATAGTCCAGAGACGGCACACAAACCAGGCGGCATTTGCGATCGCATCCAGCGGCTCGAAGCGGAGGGCGGCACGGCGATCGATGAAGGGCTGAAGTTGGGGATTGAGGAAATGGCGGCAGGGAAAGCGGGGGCAATTTCCCAAGCTCTGTTGCTGACGGATGGCGAAAATGAACACGGCGATAACGATCGCTGCCTCAAGTTAGCTGGGGTTGCCGCCAGCTATAACCTGACGGTGAATACCCTGGGGTTTGGGGATCATTGGAATCAAAATATTTTGGAGAAAATTGCTGATACGGGCGGTGGCAGTTTGGCCTATATCCAGCAACCGGATGCGGCGATCGCGGAATTCAAACGCTTATTTGAACGGATGCAGTCGGTTGGCCTCACCAATGCCCACCTGTTGCTCACTCCAGCCCCCCAAGTCCGGTTGGCGGATCTGAAACCCATCGCCCAGGTGATGCCAGAAACCATTGAGTTGACGGTGCAACCAGAGGGCGACCAGTTGGTGGTGCGGCTAGGGGACTTGATGCAGGATAATCCTCGGATTGTGCTGACGAATTTGTATGTGGGGCAGTTGCCGGAAGGGGAGCAGCAGATCGCTCAGTTACAGGTGCGCTACGATGATCCTGCCCATGAGCGGGTGGGGTTGCTCTCGGATGTTGTCCCGGTCTATGCCACCATCCAAGCGGCCTACCAAGCCGCCCCCAACCCAGAGGTGCAACAACACATTCTGGCACTGGCTAAGTACCGCCAAACCCAAATTGCCGAAGCCAAACTGGAGGCGGGCGATCGCACCGGAGCGGCCACGATGCTGCAAACGGCAGCCAAAACTGCATTACAAATGGGCGATCAAGAGGCGGCGACGGTGTTACAAAAAAACGCTACCCAGTTACAAGCAGGGGAAGAGTTATCGGAGCGCGATCGCAAACAAACCCGCATGGTTTCCAAAACCACGTTGCAGTAAGGGACTAGCGGAAACATCCTATCCCCGCGATCGCTCTTTAGATCGCGAATCAGATCGCCAATCACTCGCAGCCGCAGGGGTGTCTCGATTGGCGAGGTTTTGGTTCATGGTTGCCGCGATCGCCTGACTGGCAGGATCATCCTGTGCCATCAGGAAATGCGCCACCGGTTGCTGATCCCCATGGCTGCGGTTTTGGCTCAGCTTGTACTTGCCTTCACGCGATGTGCAACTTTCCGATCCGCCCACCCTGCGGGAAGCAAGCTACACCCTAAATCCCTCTCCCAAAAAGGGAGAGGGACTTTGATCTATTCCGGCTCCCCTTCTCCCTACTTGGGAGAAGGGGGTGGGGGATGAGGGTTTCAATTGCCTGAGCCGTTACGTTTCTCCAGCTACCGCTTGCCGTTTGCAAAATCTCTCGCTATGGTTTGAGCATCAGGCCATTTTCTGCTCATCTCCATCACTAGCGCATGACTCCCAACGACTTGGAACGGATTCACGCTTTTATCGCCAAATGGCACGGTTCGGAAGGGAACGAACGCGCCAATTATCAGACGTTTTTGGGCGATCTGTGTGTGGCGTTGGGGGTGGAGAGTCCGCCACCGAAGGGCAATGTTCCTGGCGATCCCTATTGTTTTGATAAGGACATCAAGTTTTACAGCGAGAAAACCGAATCGACGAAGTTCGCCGATTTCTATAAAGAGGGCTGCTTTTTGCTGGAGGCGAAGCAGGGCAGCGACTCGTCGGGGAAGGGGCACGGCAAGCGGGGGACGAAGGCGTACCAGGATGCCATGCAGAAGGCGTTTAACCAGGCCAAGTCCTACGCCTATAACCGGATGTTGCCGTCGATGCCGCCGTTTTTGATTACCTGCGACATTGGTTCCCATTTTGAGATTTGGGAAGGGTTCAGCGGGGAGTATGGCAGTTATGGGGCGCGGCAACGGGTGAATCTGGCGGATTTGGCGCAGCCGGAGGTGTTCGATCGCTTCATCAAAATTTTCACTGACCCGCAATCGCTGAATCCGGAGAAGTATCGGGCGCGGGTGACGCGGGAGGTGGCGGCAGAGTTGGCAAAGTTGTCGCGGTGGCTGGAGGAGAATTCCCCTCATCCCCTAGCCCCTGCTACGCACGCCCTTCGGTCTACTCCCACGAGGGGAGAAGGGGGACAAGATGGATCGAATCTCCCCTCGCCCTACTTGGGAGAGGGGCAGGGGGAGAGGGTCAACCATCCGCAAGCCGTCGCCAATTTCTTGATGCGCTGCATCTTCACCATGTTTGCGGAAGATGTTGGTTTGCTTAAGGGTGAGGTGTTCACCAAAGCGTTGAGAGATCGGTGGATTCCCCATCCGGAAACCTTTAAGCCGGAAATTGAGCAGCTTTGGCAAACCA
>CAZJZR010000350.1:0-4816 GCA_964550475.1 uncultured bacterium | reverse complement strand
AAAAGTAGGTTTCTAGAAAGCGATAAAACGGATCATTGGAAATGTCTTTTGTAAACTTATGAACTTCCTTTTTGGCAGGAACTTCGTAAAACATCCATAATATGTGACTCCACCAAAACCCTTTACCAGAGTTGTGATGATCCACTACTTGGTCAGAATGTAAATGGTGGTGACGGTGCAACCCAATCCATTCAATTGGGCCGCTTTGGCACGCCAAACTGCCAAAAAAGACTAATACATATTCCAGCCAACGGGGAGTTTGGAAACTCCGGTGGGTCACCAAGCGATGGAATCCCAAGGTGATGCCCAAACACCCGGTTAACCAATGCAAAAACAACATTAAACACAACGCGCTCCAGTTAAAGTTACTGGGCATTAGGGCAAATAGTGCTCCCACATGGACTACAGCCATGAACAGGATAATAGGCCAAGACAGGTTAAGCTTGGTCGAAGTGGCAACAGTCATTCAACTATCTCGATAATGGACGGCGTAATTTGCGCGACAATAGGTGACGCGCTAATAGGACTTGTCTTCTGATGATTCCCAGAGTGGTCGGTTAACCAACCCTCCGTTCAATCGGCACTTCTAAACCACCCATGCCACACTTTTCACCATTACCGCCCGTGTCAAGGGTCGCATCAACGGATGTCTCCGCAGATCCACGTCCCTTGTGGATTGGTCGTTACGGTTGGTAGCCGTTCACTCCCTGTCAGGGGAGGAACACGCGGGCACAGCCCGCAACACGTTGTCCCTAGGGGGATGTAAACGGTTGCTACGGTTGAATCTAAATGTTGAATTTAAATTTAGTCAACAGAAAGTGAACAGAAATGGACAGTTATGAGTATGTGCGTCAGGCAGAAGCAGCACTATTCCAGATTTTTTCGGGTATTGACTTACAGGTCAAGAAAAACTTACATAGAATTTTAACTGCTTTCCGCTCTCATCGGGTTGGCTCCCACCACTTTGCTAGTGTCAGTGGTTATGGTCATGATGATCTGGGGCGGCAGGTGTTGGATCAGGTCTTTGCTGAGGTAATGGGGGCGGAGGCCGCTGCGGTGCGGGTGCAGTTTGTCTCTGGCACCCATGCGATCGCCTGTGCCCTGTTTGGGGTGTTGCGCCCCGGTGATGAGTTGTTAGCCGTGGTGGGTGCCCCCTATGACACCCTGGAAGAGGTGATTGGCCTGCGGGGTGAGCAGCAGGGATCCCTGAAGGATTTTGGCATCAGTTACCGAGAATTACCCCTAACGGCAGCGGGGGAAATTGACTGGGTTGGGTTGGAAACTGCGATTCAGCCCCATACCCGCATGGTGTTGATTCAGCGATCGTGCGGCTATTCTTGGCGATCCAGTTTGGCGATCGCCGATATTGGCAAAATCGTTGCCACCGTCAAGCGACAAAATCCCAACACCATTTGCTTCGTAGACAACTGCTATGGCGAATTTATTGAAACCCAAGAACCGCCAGCCGTCGGAGCTGATCTGATCGCGGGTTCGTTGATCAAAAATCCCGGTGGCACGATTGTGACGGCTGGCGGCTATGTGGCTGGCCGAGCGGACTTGGTAGAAGCGGCCACCTGTCGGCTCACCGCTCCCGGCATTGGCAGTTCCGGCGGAGCCACCTTTGAGCAAAATCGCCTCTTGTTCCAAGGGTTGTTTCTGGCACCCCAAATGGTTGGTGAAGCGATGAAGGGCAATCACCTCACCGCCCATGTGTTTGATCAACTGGGGTATCCGGTTAAGCCTGCCCCCTTTGCGCCGCGCCGGGATGTGATCCAAGCCATCCAACTGGGGGCACCGGAGAAACTGATTGCCTTCTGCCGCGCCATTCAGCAGCATTCCCCCATCGGCTCCTACCTCGATCCGGTGCCAGCCCCCATGCCGGGATACGAAAGCCAACTGGTGATGGCGGGCGGCACCTTCATTGATGGCAGTACCTCCGAGTTTTCCGCCGATGGCCCACTGCGGGAACCCTATGTGGTGTTCTGTCAGGGTGGCACCCACTGGACCCATGTGGCGATCGCCCTCGAAGCTGCCGTTGCCGCCATCCTCAAGGTGGACTCCGATTAAATTCGGATTGCGATATCGGATTGCTATAGTTGATTGCTGACCCATTAGTTGCGCTCTACTAGCTACCTATGAATGCGAACCCAGCTCCATTTCTTACACCTGACGAATCCGCCCAAGTTGATGCAGCGTTGCTGACCATGCCGGAGAAATTTCTCACCCGCCTGACCATTTCTTCCCTGCGGCTGTTGCAGCAAATTGCCCAAGATCAGGGGTGCGCGATCGCCGACCTCACCCCAACCCAAATCATTGCTTGGTTTGAGCAGGACAGTAAGGTGCGACGGGAACAGGGTGCAGAGGCGGCATTTTTAAAATGGTGAGGTTCGTCTAAGACTCCGGTACGGGTTCATCTCCAGTCGGACGCTCTCATGCCGACCCTCGATCTCGAGGCTTAAAACAAAACAGAGAAATTCTGGTCAGCGGAAAGGACAGGGAACAATAGAAATAGGAGTGTCATTCCGTGGCACCCAGGGTGGATTGTGGGAGAAGATTGGCTGCGGTAATGAAGCAACCTGTTAAAGGCTGTTTGCATGAGCGTCTGTTTGCGAAGGTATCCAGAAGGTTGATGGTTGGCGCGCGAGGCGCAGGAAAAATCAACTTTTAAACACCCTCTGAGTCCACCACGATTGACAACTACCCTGTCCCCATTGTGCTGGATGCGGCGAGCGGCGATCAGATGAAACTGTTACTGATTGAAGATGATGCTGAAATTCGAGATGTGCTGGTGGATATCCTGACCAGTCACCATTGGGTGGTGGAACAGGCAAATGATGGGGCAATGGGGTTGGAACTAGCCAAGAATCAAGCCTATGACTTGATTCTGTTGGACATTGGTCTACCCAAATTAGATGGCATCACCGTTTGTAAACGGCTGCGAACCGAGGGATACGAGAACCCGATTTTGTTACTGACTGGGCAAGATAGCACCGAAGCCCAAATTGCGGGGTTGGATGCGGGAGCCGATGACTATGTGACCAAGCCGTTTAACTTGGATATTTTGTTGGCGCGGGTGCGAGCGGTGAGCCGCAAGGGCAAAGGTAGCGACGGGGTCGTGGTGTGGGATGCCATTCAATTGGATCCGGCCAGTGGGGCAGTGACCTGTCATGGCCAGCCCTTACATCTGACGGCGAAGGAATATTGTTTGCTGGAATTGTTTTTGCTCAATCCCAAGCGCATCTATAGTCGCCGCGCCATCTTGGATCGATTGTGGGATCATGCCGATTCCCCAGGGGAGGAAACGGTCAGTACCCATGTGAAGTGTATTCGCCAAAAAATTAAAGCATTGGGGGGCACAGATCCGATTGAAACAGTGCATGGCTTAGGGTATCGGCTGCGATCGCTCACCGCTCCCCAACCGTCTACCCCGTCATCATCCCCCGCACTCCGCAACCAAGCTGGCTTTATCACCTTTCCATCCGCGATCGCGCCCTCTGGAGCTATCCCCGATCCGATTACCGAAGCCAAAGCCAAAGCCATCACCACACGGGTATGGGAACAGTTCAAAACCCAATATTTAGAGCAAATCAACAGCTTATTCACCCTAGTCAGCCAATTACAGTCCGATGGCAGTTCGCCTGAACAGCTAGAGATTCGGCAAGAGACGCGGCAGCGTGCCCACAAAATGGTGGGATCGTTGGGTATGTTTGGTTTTTTGGACGCATCCCAACAGGCGCGGCAGCTTGAACAGTTGATGCAACAACCACAACTGAACTCAGCACAAATTAACAACGCGGTGCAATGGGTGACGGCACTCAAAGTAGAAATTGAACAGGCTCAGGCGGTTCTGCCCATCGCCGCTACCCCACCGCCGCCCCCCCATTCCCAAGAGCCGCCCACCGCTGCGGCATCGGTTCCCGTAGCGATGGAACGCCGATCCACCCGGATTTTGATTGTGGATGATGATTTACTGTTGGCCGATCGCTTGCGCGTGGAAGCCGTCGCCTGGAATTTCCAAGTGGAAATCGCCACGGACTTAAACATTGCCCGTCAAATCATTGCCCGTACTCCACCCAACATCATCCTGTTGGATCTCAACTTTCCCGGTACGGAGGATGGCTTAACGTTAATGCGGGAATTGGAGCAGCAGTTACCCAAAATTCCCGTCGTCATGTTGACAGCACGGGAAGATTTGCGCGATCGCGTCGCCGCTGCCCAACTGGGAGTCAGCGCGTTCTTAAACAAACCCTTACCCGCCCACGACATCCTCAAAACCGTTACCGACATCCTCAACCGCAACCGCACCGCCCAACGGCGCGATCGCGTCCTAATTGTCGATGACGACCCCCAAACGCTGCAACTGCTCACCACCCTGCTCGCGCCAGAAGCAATCCAAGTCTTTACCTGTCCCCATCCCCAAGACTTCTGGACTACCCTCGCCAACTGCCAGCCCGATTTATTAATCCTCGACTGGGAAATGCCCGAATTCAACGGCATCGAACTGTGTCGAGTCGTCCGCACCGCCCCCCAATGGCAACACCTCAAAGTCATCGTCCTCCCCGCCCACACCGATCCCCAAATCATCGCCGCCGCCTACGCCGCCGGAGCCGACGACTACATCAGCAAATCCCTCCCCAGCCCCGAACTCGTCACCCGCATCCGCGAGGTCCTGCCGCGCATCGACGGGATCATCCTCGAGGATTACGGCAAGGGCCTCATCACCCAGGATCTCGTCTCCGGCCTCCTCGCCGCGGCGGCGGAACGCGGCATCCCCGTGACGGTCATGCCCCAGTTCGGCCGGCCGGCCGTCGAGATC
>CAZJZR010000349.1:0-4823 GCA_964550475.1 uncultured bacterium | reverse complement strand
CCGTCAGGGGAGGAACAATTCGATTTTCACACTCGTCCCTTACCGCACTATTCCCACTGGGTAAGAGGTGGATGGCGAGAATCTCCCCATGCTAGCCATAGACGGCAGCAAATGCGAAGACAGCAGCAACTGTTTTTAACAGATGCTTATGGCTGTTGCCGCATTACCACCCCCGTGGAGCCGTCCATTACTACCCAATCGCCATCCTGGAGCCATTCCGTAATCCCCGGCAAGCCAATAATCAGCGGCAAACCCAACTCCCGCGCCACGATCGCCACATGGGACAACACACTGCCCCGCTCCACCAGTAACCCCGCCACCCTGGGGAACAGCAAAATCCAACCCGGATCGGTGGAGGTGGCAACTAAAATCGGTTTATCAGCATTCGGTGTTGCCTCTAACAGAAATTGGTTAGCGTGACTAATTACCCGGACTTTCCCTTCGACGCGACCGGGAGCGCAGCCCGTTCCTTGGCGATGATCTCCTGTGAGATCGGGGGGGATGGGAGCCGCTACGGGTTCGAGGTGGTTGCCCTGATAGGGGATGCCATAGGTTTGGATGCGATCGCCCGGTGCCGCTAGGGTGCGATACCGCTCGATCTCCGCCCGTCGCACCTGCACCAAACCGCGCAAATCCGTACAGGTGACCGTTCCCTCCGCCATGCCCAAGATTTCCTCCACTTCCAGATAAAACACATCTGACGGCTGATCGAGCAAATCCAGGGCATAGAACCGTTTACCCAACTCCACAAACACCCGCCGAGCACGACCAAACACACGGGTACGCTCGAACCGCAGGTTTTCTCGGTGGCGGATGCGATCGCGGGTTTGCCGCAACAGCCAGTGGAACAACCAACGCCGCAGCGGATGCTTGGCAAGGCTGTTTTGCACCTGCCGTTCCGCCTGTTGGCGCGGCAACCAATCGGAGGTTGGGGGGGAACTGCTGGTACAAGCGAGCTGTTGCGCTAGATGGCCGATCGCCCGCCACAAGGGCAGCGGATCATCGTGCAACGTGGCACTTTCCAGCTTCAGTTCCTCTAGGCAGCGATCTCCAAAACGATTGAGGTAGGCGTAGTGCAAGGGCACGAGTTGAGTCATCTCTGGCAGTAACGCCGTGATTTGGGCACGGGTGCCATAGCAAAAAAGCTGCACCCACTCCGGTCGGGCGGCGACAATCGCTGCCATTTCCCGAATCCGGTGGGCGGGTTCGGTGCTGATCACCCCGCCCTCGCCACTGATCAGGTCATTCTGCAAGTTGCCCGTGGCATCGCCGCACCAGCCCGTTACCCACGCCCGCAATACCCCATAAAAAATCATCCCGAAAAAATCGTTAATCAGCGGCGCGTCCCAATGGGCAAGGAGTTCCTGCTCCACCGTGCGGTAATGGCGCACCAGTTCATCCACCCGCCAGTCTGCCAGTGATTCGGGATAACCTTGATCGCGCCCGGTCAGCACCCGATCCAACCGTTGGTAATAGCGGTGAATTCGTTGGGGCAGGGTGACGTAGTTGGTGATGATGCGGATCAGGGTGAATAGCGATCGCCCCCAGTCCAGCCAGCGATTGTGTTGCCGGGTTTGCTGCTGAATCTCCTGTTGCACCGTTGCCAACACCGCCTCTGGCAACGGTTGCCGCACCCCCATCATTAAATTGAGGAATTTGGCATTGGCACGGGCAGCGGGTAACAGAGCCAGAACGCGATACCAACTCAGCAGGTTGTAATACAGTCGCCCCCGGAGGAAGCCAATCATGCAGCCAAATACATGGCGGTGCTGGGCGATCGCCCCCTCCGGCACGCCCATAAACCGACAAAACTGCTGGTACACCTCGGTGTATGCCTTGCGGGCAAAGGCAAAGGTCAGCGGCGTGGTGATGCCGTTGTAACTTTCAATGATGTTGCTGTTGTCCCAGAGGCTGAGGTGGGCATCGGGATCGGCTAGGTGCAGCAAGGTGGTGATGGGACGAGATTGCAGCAAATACAGGCGATCTCCGGCCAGTGCCCACTCCACATCCTGGGGACGGCTGAACTGGTGCCCACACTGACAGGTGAGGCGGGCGATCGCGGTCACCTGATCCGCCTGTAACACGGATTGTTCCGCCTGTAACTGACTGTGGATCAACTGGTGGTGGCGATCGACGTGGTAGGTGTCGGCGCAGACTCGTCCACTCACCAAATCCGCCGCCACCCCCCGCACCGCATTAATCACCACCACGCCCCGTCGTCCCGTCAGTGGGTCGGCTCCAAATGCCACCCCCGCTGCCGTCGCTTGCACCATCCGTTGCACCAAAACCGCTGGGGATGACAGTTCCCCACTCAAGCCCTGCTGACGGCAGTAGTCAGTCACCCGTGGGCTACTCGCCGATCGTCCCACCGCCAGTACCTTTGCGGCCACATCCACCAGCGGCACATCCAGAAAACTGTCCAATTGTCCGGCAAAGGAATGTTGTCCCCCATCCTCGGCCACCGCCGAAGACCGCACTGCCACTGGTTCACCATCGGGACAGAGGCGCGTTAACGCCGCTTGCAGTACCGCCACCATCGCGTCCGGCAGTTGCCCCTGTGCCAAAATCATTGCCATCGCCGCAACCGGAATCACAAACCCATCAGGAATCGGCAGTCCCGCTTGGTAAAGTTGGGCGATCGCGGCAGCTTTCCCACCGACAACGCGACTATCACAGGCGTGGGGTTGATCGAACCAAAGAATCCAAGTCATGGGGCGCAGCAACCGTGCAGTTTCAATCATCCAGTTTCAATTCCCCCATCCTAAGAGACTGTTTGCACAGTTGCCGAGAAGCTTACATCCCAAGCGTAACCACCAAGCAGATATAATCCCATTCGATTTGCTTTTCATATCCATCCCCCTCACCCTTCACCCTTCACCATCCACCCTTCTTCCCCGTTACCCCTCCTCCCATTTTGGGCACACTGCGGTCAGGGTGTTCGTTAGGAGCAGAATGGACAATGGCGGGGTGGTTGTGGGTGCGCTGGTTGGGGTTGGGGTTAACTGGATGGGGGTTGGCGGCCTGTCAAACCACCCAGGCTACCGCGCCGCAACCGACCCCGTTGCCGCAGGATGGGTTGATTCAAGCCTACTTTAATCAGGTTGAAACCTCGGAGTATGTCGATCCCTATCGCCAACAACTCCGGAGGGGAGACGATTTGGAGCAAAAAATTGTTGAAACCATTGCCGCAGCCACAAAAACCGTCGATGTGGCCGTGCAAGAATTACGATCCCCCCGAATTGCCCAGGCATTGCGCGATCGCCACCAGGCAGGCATAACGGTGCGGGTGATTTTGGAAAACACCTACAGTCGCGGGTGGAGTGAGTATAGTGCCGATGAAGTCGCCAAATTAGAGCCACGCGATCGCGGACGCTACCAAGAAGGGCGACGGTTGATAGATCAAAACCAAGATGGTCAACTCAGCCCCAGCGAAATCGCCCAAGGGGATGCTTTAGTGATGCTGCGACAGGCCAAAATCCCTTGGAAAGACGACACCGGCGATGGCTCCAAAGGCAGCGATTTGCAACACCACAAATTTATCGTCGTCGATGGCCGCTACACCATCGTTACGTCGGCCAACTTCACCCTGTCCGATTTACATGGCGACTTCGCCAATCCCGACAGTCGCGGCAATGCCAATAACCTGCTGAAAATCGACAGTGTACCGTTAGCGGCGCAATTTACCGCCGAATTTAACTTGATGTGGGGGCGTGATCCCAAGGGTCAAAGCCAAGGACAATTTGGTGTCCAAAAGCCCTACCGTCCGCCCCAATCCTTCACCATTGGCAACAGCCAAGTCTCGGTGCAGTTTTCCCCCACCAGTCGGACACTGCCGTGGGAAAAAAGTGTGAATGGGTTGATTGGCAAAACCTTGGCACAGGCAACGCGATCGCTGGATATGGCTTTGTTTGTTTTCTCGGATCAACAGTTAGCCAATCGCCTACAACCCGTGCAACAGCGGGGAGTTCCCATTCGCCTGTTGGTGGAACCCACGTTTCTGTATCGTCCCTTCAGCGAAGGGCTAGATTTGATGGGCGTTACCTTAGCCACCAACTGTACTTACGAAGCCAACAACCGTCCTTGGACAACCCCACTGACTACTGTGGGTGCGCCGGAACTGCCCAAAGGCGATTACCTGCATCACAAATTTGGCGTAATTGACGGCACCACAGTCATTACAGGCTCCCACAACTGGTCTGATGCCGCCAATTGGCAGAACGACGAAACCGTGGTGGTGATTCAGAATCCAGTGGTGGCAGCCCATTTTCAGCAGGAATTTAACCGCTTGTATGTCAATGCCCGTCTAGGGATACCGCCTTTTCTGCAAAAACAACTGGCACAACAAACACAACAATGCGGCGGCAAACTCACCGCCCATGTTCCCTCTACCCAGCGATCGCGGCCAGTAAAGTTAGCCCCCCACCCGTCCCGGATATCGCAGACCCGCGATCGCCCCGACGTTCCCACACGCACCACCCCCATCAACCTGAATACCGCCACCCAAGCCGACTTGGAAACTTTACCAGGGGTGGGGGCAAAATTAGCCCAGCGGATTATTCAAGCTCGCCAACAACGCCCCTTCACCTCCCTCGCCGACTTGGATCAAGTCCCAGGGGTGGGGCCAGCAATGTTGCAACGCTTGGAAGGTAAGGTGACGTGGTAAGCAACGCAGCAGATAAGCCTCTACCCACAGGAACACGCCTGCACCTAACATCCGCCCCCATCACATTTCACCATTCACCATCCACCATTCACCATCCACTATCCACCATCCACCATCCACTATCCACCATCCACTATCCACCACTCACCCCTCCTGCCCC
>CAZJZR010000348.1:0-4831 GCA_964550475.1 uncultured bacterium | reverse complement strand
CAGGGTTCCAGGTCGTGGATGATCTCCATGGCGCGGATTTTGGGGGCACCGCTGACGGTTCCGGCGGGGAAGCAGGACTTGAACAGATCCCAGGCGGTTTTGCCGGGAGCCAACTCGCCCACCACATTGCTAACGATGTGCATCACATGGGAATAGCGTTCAATCACCATCAACTCATCCACCCGCACACTGCCGGGACTGCACACCCGCCCCAAATCGTTGCGGCCTAAGTCCACCAGCATGACGTGTTCCGCCACTTCCTTGGGGTCTTGCAGCAGGTCTTCGGCTAAGGCTGCATCTTCGGCTGGGGTTTTGCCACGGGGACGGGTTCCGGCGATCGGGCGTACCGTCGCCACCATGCCCGCCTCTGGATTGGAGTTGCATTCCGCCCGCACCATCACCTCTGGACTGGAACCAATGATCTGCCAGTCGCCAAAGTTGAAGTAGGCCATGTAGGGGGAGGGGTTGATCAACCGTAATGAACGGTAGAGGCCAAACGGTTCGCCCCTGTAGGGGGCAGAGAGCCGTTGGGAGATCACTACTTGGAAAATGTCACCAGCCCGGATGTGCTCCTTGGCAGTGACGACGTTGGCACAGTATTGGTCGTGGGTGGTGTTGCTGGTGTAGGTCAGCGATCCGGGCTGGGCGGCTGGTGATCCTGGAGCCGTCCAGGCTAACAAATTAGCGTGGCTAGACAGGGGCGATTGCAGTTTTTGCACCAGTTGGCGGACGCGATCGCACGCTTGGTCATAGGCTGCCCGTAAGTCGCCCTTGGCTTGGCGCAGATCCGCATAGGCGATCGCCCAAATCTTCCGCTTCACCTGATCAAAAATCAGCAGATTATCCACCTGCATCCACAACCCATCCGGCAAATCCTCTGAGGTAGAGGGATATACAGGCACGCGCGGTTCAATCCAGTTAATTAATTCATAGCCCCAAAAGCCAAACAAACCGCCAATCCCCGTTGGCAGTTCTGGCAATTTCACGGGTTCATAGGGTTGCAAGCACTGTTGCAAGACGGTAAACGGATCGCCCTCATACCGTTGTACCGAGCCATCCCGAAACGTTTGCGTCGTTGATTGGCCGCGACTTTCCAACACCCACAGCGGATCGCAACCCAAAAAGCTGTAACGACCAATCCGTTCGCCACCCTCCACCGACTCCAACAAAAAGCTGTAGGGTTGGCCTTCACATACCCGATACCACGCAGACACTGGCGTATCCAAATCGGCAATCCATTCTTGATAGACCGGGACAAAATTACCGTGTTGAGCCAGAGCCGCAAATTGGTCAAAATCGGGGGAAATCATGATACGTGATGCAAAACAGCATGAAAGGAATACAAGTCAATGCAGATCGGTCGTAACCCGCAACGTTTTTCCTCTGGGGGGATGTGAATGGTTACGATTAGTCAGTTGTTGACTGGTTGGTGACTGTATCAATAACCATATCAATAGCTGTCAACCTGTAACCATTCTTCCCCTGGTAAACAGGGTTGCGGGCTACGCCCACGTCTGCCCTAGGCGGGGCACAGCTAGTTTCTAGTTTTTAGGGTAAATTCCTAACGGAATTTACCCTAAAAACAAAAGTTGATAGAACATTAGGGACAACAAATGGTTACGTCAACCTATAGCCATCCTAAATCAGTCATGAACAAACAAGGGGCTTAGGCCCCTTGTTTTGCAAGTTGAGTAGCTTGTGTTGTTTGCGACTCAACTTGGATTGCTATATAGCCATCCTAAATGACTGTGGATGAACTGGGGTTACACCAGTTGCAGCATGTCAGTGTATTCTGTCAGCAATTCGTCGGAGGTGAGGCTGTCACTGGGGTCTTGGGGACTCCAGAGCAACTCAAACACCAGCAAATATTCTGCTGGCATCCCAGCAATTTTCTGTAATACGGCTTCTAAGGCTTCTTTGGTGCGGATGGGTTCAAAGAATGCGCGATCGTGGGCTGTGCCGATCAATAATGTCACCACAATATAGGAGGCAAACCCTTCCTCCGGATCAACTTTAAGTTGGCGACGGCTAGTGCGTCCTCCCACATTTGTTAGGGTTTCAGCACTAAACTTGCTCCGCTCCGCAATCGATAACTGACTGAACAGACTTTCAGCTTCATCTAAGGACTTCACGGTTTGGGTACTGCTGAGCACATGAGACCAGTTTTCTGGCGATCGCAACAACGCCAATGCCGACTCCTGCATCAGTTGGTACAGCCCTTCTGGGGTATCCGTATCGATCTCCAAGGAGAGGTTGGTCAGATCCGTTTGGATATCACGGGCTTGAGCAAACAAAGCGACCTGAATCTTACTGACCGTTACGGTGTCATTGTCTAACTCTCGGTTCCGTACCACCGCTTTGCGATCGCCGGGGTTCAACAACCCGCGCACAGCTTTGAACACAAAGTAACCAATCGCGACCAGAATGATCAGAATAATCAGTAGAAAAATCAGACCCACAATGGCTGCACCGCTGTCATCACGACGATAGGGGCGGTTGGAGTTGTAACCGGATTGGTTATTGAGCGGAATGGGCACAATGACTGTGCCGCCCGATCGATTGGGTTGGGAGTAACTGGGCTGGGAATTGCGATTGTTGGAATTCGTAGAACGGTTGGTGTTGGAGGAATTGCTCTTAGAACTACTGGATGAGCTACTTTTAGAACTGGAACTGGAGGAGCGACTACCAGAGGAGCGGAACGACCCACCGCCACTACGTCCGCCACTGCTGCGAGCTTGGGCTGGTGCCGTCCAGTCAAGTTGGATCTGAGTTGGATGGGGCGAATTGGCTAGGGAGTCAACCGAAACGTTTGGTTGCAGTGTAGCGATGAGGAAAAAACTAGCGATCGCAATACAGCCAAACTTCAGTTTGGTCAATTTGATCTTGGAACGCTTGATTGTTGAACGACCCATAATATAATCCCATGCTTGTCAACAGGCGAGTTCTGCATACTACACCCCTTTCTATATGATTCCCAATAAATTGCCAGTCGTGCCGTAAATTCTAAGATTTCTTTACCAAGGGCATGATTCAGGGGGGCTATTCCAGATGCTTGATCACACTTTATGAACTAACCTGAAGTAACCCTTCACATCCCACCAGGGAAAAAGTGTTGCGGGCTGTGCCCGCTTGTTCCTCCCCTGACGGGGAATGAACGGTTACAACCTGCAAAATCAACTAACCTGTAAAAAACCTGCGTCAATCAACCCATCAACCAATCAGCTAAGCCGTTCTTGCCCCTGTTGCCACTGCTGATATAAATCCGGTCGTCGCTGTTTGGTGCGTTCAATTTGTTGTTGCCGTCGCCATCGGGCAATTTCAGCATGGTTGCCCGATCGCAAGACCTCCGGCACTTTCCAGCCACGAAATTCCGCCGGACGGGTGTATTGCGGATAGTCTAACAATCCAGTCGCAAAACTTTCGGCTTTGAGGGATTCTTCCTTGCCCACTGTGCCCGGTAGCAGCCGCACCACTCCATTAATCAGAGCGAGGGCGGGAATTTCGCCACAGGTGAGCACAAAATCACCCAAGGAAATTTCCCGTGTCACCAAATGCAATACCCGTTCATCCACCCCTTCATAGTGACCGCAGATCACCACCAGTTGATCAAAATTAGTCGCCAAGTCATCTAAAACGGTTTGGGTCAGGGGTTGCCCCTGGGGAGTCATAAAGATCACCTCCCGTCGCGGTAAGACGGGCAGGGATTCCACTGCCGCAAACAGGGGTTCCGGTTTCAGCAACATCCCCACACCGCCACCATAGGGTTCGTCATCGACTTTATGGTGTTTGTCGGTGGTGAAGTCGCGGGGATTCGTGTAATGAATGGTGGCAATTTGTCGTGCGATCGCCTTCCCCAATAACCCACTGCCCAGCGGTGACGTAAAAAAATCCGGAAATAGGGTCACTAGGTCAAATCGCACAACCACCTCAACAGAAGTCTCAATCAGTATTCTCAATCGGTTCGCCGAGCTTCCATCTTACAAGCATGTTGCAAAGGTTGATGCCGCGAGGTCGATGCAATAGCCTGAACAGAATCCCCCTTTGTAAAGTTTAAACATCAAGCTTTGCAGTAAACACTTCAGTCTAAAAAAACAACTCTAACTACATAAAATTCGGCTCAAATCAGGTCGATCAAAGTACAAATCGCCTTGCTCATGCTCTTCTGCTGTAATAGTTTGCTTAACTTTAGTTTCATCCAACCGCTCACCTGTATCAGCTCCTCCTCACCGCAACCATTAGTCAGTCCTAGAAGCGCAGCCCATCTAGACTGATCCCGCACCTGTTTATAGCGATCCCCAAACGTAAAGTTTGTTGTTGAATAAGTTGATCCCTGAACGGAATTTGCTACATTAATAACTGAAGCTACATAGCTTCCCTGGCAGATACAACAGCCAATGAATCGACGAAAGTCAAATCGTAAACCACGTTAAATGAGGTAAAAAAAGCTGCTGAATTTGCATCTGTCTCGCCTAACAATGACAGCATCCGAGTCTGTACGCTAATCAATCCCTTGTTGTAGAAATGGGAGTTAATGATCTGATTCTTATCGCTAGATGAATTACTGAATCCGGCAACTTACTACATTTGTTAGTGATATTTGTTAGTGATTTTCGGTCAGGGTCTAGGAAGAGTCCAGTCATCTCCAAATATACTCAATCAAAGTGGGATTTGGTTCAGTGAAGAAGCAAGGATGCTGTTATTGTTTTTAAAAGATTTATTTTTAGAGGGTATTTGAAAAGGGAACGTCATCATTACAAATCCCAGGAAACAAATCCCAGGAATCAGCCGCGTTTGTCCGTATGTCTAGGGGCGCATCCAGGACTTAGGGGGG
>CAZJZR010000347.1:0-4838 GCA_964550475.1 uncultured bacterium | reverse complement strand
AATGGTAGGCTTGCTGCGCCCCCATCGACCATCCGTAGACCAACGCCAACCGTTCCACGCCAAACACCTGGGATAGCAGTTGCGCCTGCGCCCGCACATTATCCCAATGGCTGAACCAGAATCCGGTTTCTGCGAGGCCGCAGTCGGGGCAATTGCTGGGGGAACTGGACAGGCCATTGCCAAACATATTGACCATGATGATGCACCAACGGCTGGGATCGAGGATGCCGTCGGGACGGATCAGCCAGTCGATGTCGGGATGCTGAACCCCGTAGGAGGTGGGGTAGAGGATAACGTTGCCGCGATCGCCCGCCAATTCCCCATAGGTTTGGTAAACCAATTGGGCTTCGGGCAACACTTTGCCGCACTGGAGTTGAAAATTCTCCAAGGTAAAACAACCGGGCTGACTCATGCTGGCGATCGCCCCAACTCACGGATAAATTGTTGATTCACCGCCACATACCCTTGGTCTAAATGGGCGAGGTGTGCGGCGATTTTTTCATGGGTGGCGGGTAAGGCGTGGAACGGGATCGCTGTGTACAGGTGATGCTCCGCGTGGAACGGCATATTCCACATCAGGAACCGCAACGGCCACAGGGTCAAGGTGGTGCGGGTGTTGGTCAGGGGATTGGCATCGTAGCTGCACCCACCATGTTCCGCCAACAAAATAAATCGCAGGATCGGTTGTCCCACCGCGAGGGGCAGCAGCCAGTAAAGGACAAACCAGGGGTATTGGCTGGCAATGGAGAGGGCGATCGCCACTCCATACACGAGCAACTGCAACCGCGTCGAGCGAATCACCTCTGCCCGTGCGGATTCTGGCACATAGGGACAGTCCTCCAGTCGGCCTAGGGCAATCCGCGTGTGGCCTTGGAGCTTGCCCAACCACCAATTCCAACCAATGATTTCCAACCCGTACTCCCACAGCGTTGTTGGTTTGGGATCGCCCAACTCTGGGTCTTTGCCAGGGATTTGGGTGTAACGGTGGTGCCACTTGTGATAGCGGCGATAAAAGGTGCTGTTGTAACCAGACAACAATCCGGCGAACCACGCCACTGCATCATTCACCGCAGCGGTGGCGAAGGCGGTGCGATGCACACATTCATGGGTGGTGGCAAACATCGACGCAAAGCTGAAGCCGTACACCACTAGCGCAGGCACCGCCACCCACCACCGCTGCCCCAACGCCTGCAATCCCCACGCCCACAGGCCACCACTCGCCGCCATGATCAACAAATGTCCAGCCAATTGCATCGCTCCCTTCAGATCGGAACGGGTGTTGAGGTGCTGCAACTCCGCCACCGACAACAGTTGACTGGGGCGATCGCGGCCTGCATCGACGCGATCGAAGGAGTCGGTTTCGGCAGCGGCATCGGTCAATTGGGCAGACACACTAGGGGCGAGATCAACCGCGTGGGGAACAGAATCTGACATGGACATAGACAACTTAGAACACGAAGTAAAGAGAGGAGTTTAATGCAATTTGTCTGGTTGAGTGTAAGGGCGTAGGCTGTACCTGTGCTCTGCACAGAGCAGTCTAGGTCTGATTTGCGAATAGGCATCGATCAACTGCTAATCAGACAACTGCTAATCAGAAAAAATCCGGCCTGTGAAAACCAGACCGGATCTCTGCAAGGAGAGTAGGAATATGGAAGGGAAATCATCGCAAGGTGAGAGAACTAAGAAATTATCTGAACGGCATTATCAGTGGGGAACGGCAGCGATCGCTGTTACATTGCACACACCTGAAACACACTACACCAAAGCTAACGGGGAATCACTGACTGGTGATCAGGCCACTCTCAGTGATTCCCTTGCCATCGACCATCACATCAATTAACCTAACGTAACTGTTCACCCCTGTTATAGGCAAAGCCCTGACGAGGCGTGAACCGTCACAACCTAACTGCCGATTTTGCCATCCCGCCCACCGGATCAACTTGACCCGATCGGCTGAGAGATCAATGTATCCACAGTTCCAAACTAACCGCTTAACCGTAAAGATAGGACGGCCAAGTAACCGATTCCTAAAGATTCAAAACAACGCTTGTTAAAACTGATGGCTGTTAGCTCTGGGTGCGACATCTATGTCTCAACTCCTGTCTCAGTGACCAGGAACGAATCGGGCGATCGCCGATCCCCCACTGACCGATGCTTAATCAACAGTCGTCAACACAGGCAAAGGGATCGACTCCATCAAGCCATCATTAGCCTGCTCCAGCCGTTGCTCTTGAATGGGGTTGTAGCCAATGGGCTGCTCCACAGGCGTTTCTTCAACTTGGAGGCGTAGGCAAGGGATTTTATCCGACAAAATCGCGCTGGCCATCATGCCACTATGGATTTCTAGCACGCCATCGGACGGAGCTTCAAAAATTAACCGTTGACCAGGAAAGACAACCCGCTCAAAGTACCAGTTGGTGACGTTGGTAATCCGGGCGATTTGCATTTTGCTGGTCACATTGACATAACAACAGAGGATGCGATCCGAGAAGTCAGAAGGAAGAGAATCAAGTACTTGTGCCATAGCGGTTAATTAAAAATGAGTGACAATGCCGTAATCACGCCGATCCCCAGTCAATGCAAGCCAGCGGAGCAAGGATCCGCCACAGTTGCCCTCAAAGAGAAACAAATGATTACGATAAGTTAACAAAATTACACTTAAATACCCTAACATTGAGCGATCCCAGCTAGTTGTAAACCCGACTACCATCTTGACTTTTTGCAGCGACTTCTATCCAAGTTTTTCTAAATGGCAGCAATAAACGGCTGCGGTCAACATTAGCCGTGGCTTAACTTTTCAGTTGGAGAAAAAATAATTCAAGCCCCGTGGAATCAGGGTTTTCAGGGGATCAAATTGTTCAAATTCCCCATCAAAACCGCTTGGGATCATTACAGCGAATACATGATCTGCATAGAGTTAATTACAATCTTGAATCTGAACAAACTTTAGATTTTCTTAAGATTTTCAAAAGTAATTCTGTACGATCCGCCATGGTTGAACGGAGGGGATCATGCCGTGGTAAATCGTTGCGCCCATTGACGCATCCTGCCCTTGGGAGAGTGGCGATTAAAATCGCAGCCAGAACGAAACCTGCGTAGGCAGGTTTCTGAGTCCCCTAACCAAGTAGTTCCCACCCTGCGCTAATCCAATGGCTGGCCAATTGGCAACTGCTATACTCTCTCAGTCAACGAATAACTGTAGGGACACGGCAATGCCCATTAGTGTCAAGTTAAGCCAAAAGTCTGGTTGTCCAGCAGATTTAAGAATTCCTCAAATCCGTTGATAATCAACGGGTCTAGAGCAATATCTGTGATGATCCCGCAAGGTGTAGGGGCGTTGGCCTTGCCTGTGCTTTGCACATAGCATTCCGGCCATGAATGGTGGTCAAGTTCATAGATCATCTACCGGAATGCTTCGCCCCTACAGGATTATCGCTACACCGACTCAATCCTTGACATTTGGCCTAAACCCTTAATTTGACACCAATGGGCAATGCCGTGTCCTTGCACTAATCACGGGATATTATTTTTCCCCAAGTCCCTAACCCGTTTGTCGTGCCAACTTTAGTTGGCTGGCTGAACCCAGGACTACGAACAAGTCTGTGACAACGGATATCGTTGCTTAAGGCTTGATCAACCCATCGCTTGATCAGTCCATGGATTGCGTGTGTTTATGTTCTACATTACGAGCATGGAGGGACTCGAACCCCCGACCCTCAGAACCGGAATCTGATGCTCTATCCAACTGAGCTACATGCCCTTCCGCATAGGACAGTATAACACTACATCACTCGACTACGGCATTTCATCCCAACTATTCCGATATTCCGATCTCTCCCGTGAGACCCATCCCCATGGCCCAACTAGCCCGTATTTACATCTATCCGATTAAGTCCCTTGATGGCGTACTGGTTGATCAGGTGGAGGTGCTGCCCAGTGGGGCCTTGCGGGACGATCGCGCCCTTGCCATGGTGGATGCCGCAGGTCAGGTGATCAACGGCAAACGCACGCCCAAGGTGCATGGGGTGCGATCGCGGTTTGATCTGACCCAACGGATGGTGTATCTGCGCGCTCACACCAGCGATCAGGAACAGGGATTTCATCTGGATGGGGAACGGCCAGCGATCGCTGCCTGGTTAAGCGATTACTTTGATCTGGCCGTTTCGCTTCAGGTAGACCAAGTGCAGGGCTTCCCGGACGACACCGCCTCCCCTGGCCCGACGTTGATCAGCACGGCCACCCTCACCACCGTTGCCAGTTGGTTTCCGGGCATGGGCGTAGACGAAGCGCGGCAACGGTTTCGCACGAATTTGGAAATCGACGGCGTACCCGCCTTTTGGGAAGACCATTTATTTAGCGATTTATTGAGTAATCATGGCGATCCGGTGGAATTTCAGTTGGGTCAGGTCAGGTGGTTGGGGATCAATCCCTGTCAACGCTGCATTGTCCCCACCCGTGATCCTCACGATGGCACGGCTACCCCGCGCTTTCAGCTAACCTTTATCCAGCAGCGCAAAACCCAACTACCGGATACCGTTGCCCGCGATCGCTTTAACCATTTCTACCGCTTGGCCATCAATACCCGCCTTGATCCCAGCACGCCATCTCACCGGCTTGCGGTGGGGGATGAATTAGCGTTAGCAGCAAATTACAGTCCGGCAACCTAAGCGTGAAATCAACGCAGCAAAAAGCCCGATCCCAGTTCACCAAAGAACCGACATCGGGCTACTGCTCTATCAACGTTTGTTTTCAGGGTAAATGCCGGTAACTGCCCAGGTTATCCTTGCCCTCACCCTAAATCCCTCTCCCAAGTAGGGAGAGGGACTTTGAAAACTCCC
>CAZJZR010000346.1:0-4857 GCA_964550475.1 uncultured bacterium | reverse complement strand
CAACAGTCTCAAACTCTAGCATCTTTAAGCTTCAAAAGGAATGAAATAGCCCTGAATGTTGCCTGTGTTGGCGTGGTGGGTGCGGTGGCTAATCCGCCAGCCGTGATAGGGCACCAAAATAATCGTGTGGCTGAGGTGACCGATTAAATTATTCAGCCAGCGATAGCGGGAGAATGAGCCGTGGCCGCAGTCGTGACCAACGACAAATAATGCCCAAAACATGGTGCCTTGGAGAAACCAAAAAATGGGAAAAAACCATGGACTATTGATCGACGCAGCTAGCCAGTATAAAAACGCAACTATCCCAATATCTAAAAAAAAGTATGCGAGCGATCGCGCTGCATTGGATTCAAAACAATGATCAGGAATGGCATTACGAACATCTTGCAATGTAAACGGCAGACGCTCACGTTGCAGCGGCGAAGTTAATAAATTAGAAGTCACTTGATGTTTGATTGGATGGAGTTGAACAGTGAATAACGATCGCACAGCCAATTGCGTCATCGGAGTAACGGGAGATTTACCCTGATAAGAAGGAGACCCGCATCCTCTGGATCAGCCGAAAAAGCTGTATGCCGATGGTTGGTGAATCGAACGGGGGCAATGGTGAAGCAGAGCGGCAATCCGATCGAGGGTATCGGTTGGCTTGCTGTTCACAGCATAAATACTCATCTATCTGAGTCTATGCAACTTTGATGGTAATGGATTCCGATGGAATGCGCTATCTATCGTAGTGATTACACCCAATATTTACAGTAATTTTGAGAACCGTGGCTCGCCGATGGGTGGTTGTCAGTCCGGTGCGTCCCCCCTCCGCCAACCATCCATCGCTGTTCCCTGACCAAAACCCATTAAAATCAGCATAGGGATCGATTGGTATCGCCTGTTTTGTATGCATAGCCGCTGGCGGTGGACTGGGTAAGCCCAATTCATGTCGCCATTGCCCCATCTGGGGCTTGTGTGAAGCGACTGTGCTGCCTTGAGATAAAAAATGCTGTATTTCGTCAGTAAAGGGAACGCCTCGTGAATTTTCAGTCAGTTATTGCTACACTGCACCAGTTCTGGAGCGATCGCGGTTGTTTGATTGCCCAACCTTACGATGTGGAAAAAGGCGCAGGCACCAAAAGTCCCCATACATTTTTGCGGGCGATCGGGCCAGAGCCGTGGTCAGTCGCCTATGTAGAACCCTGCCGTCGGCCTGCGGATGGGCGGTATGGCGAAAATCCCAACCGCTACCAACACTATTACCAATACCAAGTGTTGATTAAGCCCTCACCTGCCAACATCCAAGAGATTTATCTGGACTCCTTGCGAGCTTTGGGGATTCGGCCAGAGGATCATGATGTGCGGTTTGTGGAAGATAACTGGGAAGATGCGGCAGTCGGCGCGTGGGGAGTTGGCTGGGAAGTCTGGCTAGACGGGATGGAAATTACCCAGTTCACTTACTTCCAGCAGTGCGGCGGCTTGGATTGCAAACCCGTCTCGATTGAGATTACCTATGGTCTGGAACGGTTGACCATGTACTTGCAAGAGGTGGATGCGATCGCCAAAATCCAATGGAACGATCACCTCACCTATGGCGATGTCCACCTGCAAGGGGAAGTGGAACATTCCACCTATAACTTTGAAGCGTCTACCCCCGATTTACTGTTCACCCTCTTCACCCTCTACGAGCAAGAAGCCACCCAACTGATGCAACGGCAACTGGTATTACCGGCCTTAGACTACGTACTGAAGTGTTCCCATAGCTTCAACCTCTTGGATGCTAGGGGCGTAATTTCCGTGGCCGAACGCACCCGTTACATCGGGCGCATCCGTGCCTTGGCGCGGCAAGTTGCCCAACTCTACCTGACCCAACGGGAGTCAATGGGCTTCCCCTTAATCAATGCAGCATAAGGTTTGAGCCAAATCAGCCCCCTCAAAACGCCTAGATAGACGACTCAATCAACGGTATAAAAAGCGATCGCGTCATCGCTCAGCGTATAGACATTTACAGAATTATGTCGGCTGATTGTGCATAGGTCTTAAACCAGCAATTGCGTATCAAAATTTTATTTGAATACGTGAATTTCTCTAGATATAGAAATGCTGTAAAGCCTGTGTGAAGCGGATTCCAACTCCTCATGGAGATTTCATACATTTCAGTTTTCCAGACTTGAATAATAAGATCAAGGTAGATGAATTGGTCGTGATTTCCTAAGAATCAAGCCCAAGCCTGACGAGCAAATCGGCCAGAATGATCCGCCTTATCTGCATTCATTAGTTTCTTGGCGCTGTGATATGAAATCAGATTCTCTTCAATATCAATCGGATGATTCTGAAGTTGGGGTATATGAGTGTGAGTTGCATCTGAAGTTTCGCTTGATCTATGACAAAGAGGCGATGGCCGATCAGGACGAACTGCTGGATCTACTCTTAGATGCATTTATGTCTGGCGAAGACGATTATTTGGAACCAACCAAGGTTCTCGTGAAGGCTGAACGGATTTCTGAACTGATGGCTAGTCCGGAAATGCGCCGACGCTTAATTCGTCTACGCAATTCTAAAGATTAATCCCCGCCAGGATTAATAACCGCGTCCATCCAGATCGGTGTTATGAATGCCAGTGTCAGCCAACGCCATAGAGTATGGTGAATGCTGTTGCTTGATTATCAGTAGTGCACTGGGGTGCAATGGGCTGCACTACACTAAGCTGGGGTGCAATGGGCTGCACTACACTAAGATTGTTGTACCGGGTTGTCACGCTACAGGTTGGTCACTACAGATGATCAACGGTTAAATGACCGCAATCCTGGTAACTGATTGGTCGGAAGTGATTGGTCGGAAGCTGGTGTGGTAAGCGGTGCCCGACAGTAGCGATAGAGTACCGATAGAGTGCTGCGGCATAAGTCTGCCATCACCGAGTGGGTTGAAATTAGCGATTTTTGTTTACCCCTAGCCGAGTTGGGTATGCCTGTAACGCTGCACAGTCCCCCTGCGGTAGTTACGGATGATTTACTGATATGCTGACGGTGACCACCCATAATTGTTGATCGTTCGATCGTGCAAGCTATGGATTCGCCATTAATGCTGCATTCTTGAAAAATTTGTATCTGATTGGGGTCGGTTGCTGTGAAACGATACTTAGCTATCTTGATGCTGTTTTGGAGTACCGCGATCGCAGCAGAAATGGAGTATCGGATTAACTTTATTCTGGCCTCCTTGAGTAGTTTGGGTAATTTGGCAGGCAGTGTATTTGGGCTGTTTTTGTTCTACCAAAACGACTACCAATTCAAGGGGTGGTCATGGAATGAATCGTTAATTGTCTTAGGTGTTTTCACTATCCTCCAAGGATTTTCTAGCATCTTCCTTTTGCCCAATCTCAACCGAATTGTAGACTACGTACAACAGGGAACTTTGGATTTTGTTCTGCTCAAACCAATTAACTCGCAGTTTTGGGTGTCTACCCGCATCCTCTCACCATGGGGCATTCCCGACCTCTGGTTTGGCGGCTTAATTTTGACCTATGCAGCCATGGAATTGAATTTAGGTTGGCAGACTTTTAGTATTAGTGCGATTCCACTCGGCTTTGGGTTTCTCAGCCTTTACAGCATTTGGTTTATGCTGGCAGCGACAAGCATTTGGTTCGTCAAAATCTACAACGTCACGGAAGTTTTGCGCGGCTTACTAGAAGCCGGACGCTTTCCCATGTCCGCTTATCCGGTCGTCTATCGGTTTTTCTTTACCTTCATTATTCCAGTTGCATTTATTACCACTGTACCCGCCGAAGCAATGTTAGGACGGGCTGATGCGAGCTGGATTGTTGGTACAGGTATTTTGGCGATCGGCTTATTTATGAGTTCAATTGCTTTTTGGCGATTTGCACTCAAGTTTTATACCAGTGCCTCTAGTTAGGTGGAACTGACAGAGGCTAACGGTCGTGTGGGCATCGTCCAATGTGGGATTTAATGAGGATTTAATTGGGATTTTCTGTTGATAGATTGTCGATTGAGTGTATCTGGGGTGCAGTGCTTGCATTCAGGAGTTGACACCTGAATGGTTACAGTTAACTTTATGACAGGGTTGTCTCAGGAATGAGGATTAAATAAGTTCGAGATTGGTAGGGGCGCGTTTTGCTGTCAAATCCATTGCAGGATCAGGATATAGATTGATCTGCTAAACCTGCCCGTACAGTTTACGGTTTTATTAAATCCACGATCTAAACGTGTTGTCTAAGCGGATAGATCATCGGTGATGGAGGGCTTGCTGCCTCAACGATAAACTGTGGTGACTCTCAACTTGCAAGAGAACCTAGGGAATAACATGAAATTAATGCTGGTTTGCACATCCGGGGGGCATTTCTCGACCATGATGGGGTTGGGGGATTTTTGGTCAAAGCACGAGCGGATATGGGTGACCGATCGCAAAGGTGACACTGAATATTTAGTTGGCCGCGAGACGGTGTGTTGGTTTCCCTATCAGGCTCCACGGGATTGGTTAATTGTCTTACGCAATTTGCCTAGGGTCTGGCAAATTTTGCGGCAAGAGAAGCCGGACATGGTGATTTCGACTGGAGCCAGTGTGGCCGTCAGTTTTGGTGTAATTGCGAAGTTAATGGGGATTCGATTTATCTATGTAGAAAGCATTACTCGTCAAGATCGCTTGAGTTTATCGGGCAAGATGGTCTATTGGTTGAGTTATGAGTTCTATGTGCAGTCTCCGCAGTTGGCCAAACGCTATCCTAAGGCACTGTTTAAAGGCTATATCTAAAGGCTATATCTAAAGGCTATATCTAAAGGCTATATCTAACTGATAAAGCGATATCTTGGCCATATCTAACCACCCAGTCCCTAACTTGGTTGGGGCGGTCTTATTGGG
>CAZJZR010000345.1:0-4869 GCA_964550475.1 uncultured bacterium | reverse complement strand
GGCTACTTAACGTCCCGCCCCAGTTAACACCTTGGAGGCATTGGTTGGTTGATCAATCGGTGCAGACAGTGCCTCCTCCAATGGAGCTACGCCTAACCGTTGTTCTAAAATCCGCATCACCTCACGGCCAAAATCGTTGGGATTTTGCCGCCACGCTTGCAGACAGACTTCACCAAAGAACGAACCCAACGGCTCCGGATTCCACAACAGCTTTTTCGACACCCAGGGCAGATGGATACTCAATGGGTTATAGCCTTTTTTCAGAATCCCTTGGTCGAGGGCGTACTGTTCCAGATGGGTGTGGGGTTGCAGCCCAATGAAGAAAATTGCGGGGTCAACCTTTTCTACCCCAAAAATCCGTTCTAATTCGCGATGGTAGGCAATGGTTTGGCGAATGGTGTCAAAGGTTTCGTCTAATACGTTGAAGGAATAGTTGACCGAAACAATGTCGTTAAATCCAGCCGCTTTCAGATCCCGGCAATTTTCTAGCACCGTTCGCAAGTTGTAGCCCATTCGCATTTTCCGGACTAACTCTTGGGATCCGCTAGTGATACCGATCTCAAAATAATTCATCCCCGTTTTCACCATTAGGTCGCACAGGCGTGGGGTGAGGTTGTCGGCGCGGATGTAGGCCGCCCAGTGGATGTCATGCATCCCTGCTGCCAGAATTTTTTCCAACAGTTCTTCCACATCGTGGATAAACTTGCGGGCAGGGATAAACTGGGCATCGGTAAACCAAAAGTTTCGCACGCCCCGGTCGTAAAGTTGACGGATCTCTTGCACCACTTCATCAGCAGGGTTGATCCGCACTTGCTTACCTTCCACTACGGTGTAGATGCAATAGCAACAGTTATGTGGACAACCGCGTTTGGTCTGTACGCCAATGTAGAAGTCTTGACCGTCTAAGTAATAGTCGAATTCTGGCCAGATCGATTGGATGTAGGTGTAATTACAAGCGGTCTTTTCTAACGGCGTAGGTGCTTCGTGAATCAGGCGATCGCGCGGCTGCGTTTCTCCCACCACATAACACCGTTCACCGGAAAAATCTTGCCCACGCAGCAATTTCTCCAGCAATACCTCCCCTTCCCCAACCGACAAAATCGTTCCCTTAGGTAGATCCTTGCCGAGCTGCTCATAAAACACACTCACCGCACCGCCACCAACCACGCAGCGGACATCAGCCTGATAGCGACGGGCGCGGTTCAATCCACGACGAATCAAGCTGAGGTTGCGGAACAACTCAGTCAAATAAGTTGTGGCCATTCGCAACCCACCCAAGGCACCGCGCAGCCGCACCAAAGGATTGCGGGCGTAATAAAACTCGAACGCATTCTGGAGTGGATTGCCGCCCCGTCCGCCCACAGGTGCATAGATTTGAATGTCTCGCCAGGAAAATACGAGCAGGGTGGGCTGAAAGTCGTCAATGCAACGATCCAGCGCATTGGCGTAATCCAGTGGTGGTACAGTTCCCAAGTCGAAAATGCGTTGCTGTAACTGGGGAAATTGCTTGTGAATGTGATCGGATAAGTAAACTACGCCGATTGGGAAAATCGGGTTACACGGAAGACGTACATAAAGAATCCGATGGTGCATAGGATTCGCGGGGAGATTTAGCCCGGATAACAAAACGGAGTTAGACTTGAACTCGAAGCTGTCTTCTCATATTTTCACATAACTTTACGAATGCATTGCAAATTTGTGACTAAATTCCAAGTTCGTGACGAAATAGGGGCGAAATAATCGTATAAATAGAATCACTAGATTGGGATGATTGTACTTGCGGTCATTCTAAGGGAAACTACATACTACTTTTTAGACTAGTTGAGATTTAGGCTGGTTGAGTCTAGGTTCGCCTTTCCAGGCTTAGCTGGTGACTCTAGTACTCCGTCAAGTTTTGGTTTTAGGGTAAATTCCGTAGGAATTTACCTTAGGGGCTAACTGTGACGCTCCGCTAGGCGTTTCCCTCATCATCAAGTTAGATTACATGAACTTTTCGTCATTAATACTTCATGTGGGTTGATCCTTTCGTCTACCTGAGGTATAAGGACTACACTTACTTAGTTCTCCCAGTAGAGAATGATTGCTCACTTTCTTTATTGATCAATTTTTAGATAACGTTAGATAACCTTCAAATACCACCTATCTCAGCCCACCCCCTATCCCACTTACCGATCATATCGATTTCGATCTATCGGTTGTGCTGCTACCACAGAACAGGCGATGGGTTGCACCTTCGATCTCAATCTGATCTCGCTTGGTGCGATCGCCTCTATCCCCATACCCCCATGCTTGAGAGACAACATCCATCAATCCCGATTTTGATTTGACGTTGACTTGATCCCCCTGATTTGATGAGGATATTGCCCGTTCAGATAGCAGTTCTTGCAGTATGCAGCGGAGGAACTGTTGCTTATGTCTACTGAATACGCCACCCTTGATACTTTGTTTGACGTTGATAACCAAGATTTAGACGCACCTCTTGATATCCCCTATTTAGCCAAACTCTGGGGCAAGCAGTATATCAAAAATCTCGTCAGCTACGCGCAGGAGAGCGGCGAGAGCGATGACGCAACCCTCCCTATCTTAGGATCACCGGAACAACGCGCCCATACTGCAAACAAACTGCTCAAAGCACTCAATTTTGCCAGTGCCCAGGCATGGAGCAAGACGGAATCATTGCTGAGTGTGGAAGTGCAACGGCACGGTATTAATCCCCAACACATTGATCCATGGGGAATTGCCCGTGACTCCTATCATCTATTTGAGAAGGTACTGAGCTGTTATCAAGCGGGTAAGCCGCCTCGGACATTGGCGACCGTGTTGGGACCAGAGTGTGGACGGGTGCGGCAAGCCGCAACCAACATTGATCCCCGGTTATTGGGTTTTGTCAGTATGCAAATCCATTACACGGGTGAGATTTTGTTGGACTCTTTGCCGTTAACCGATCGCACGATGTTGGGCGATTACTTTAAGGTTTTGGATGATCATTTGTATATGCCGTTGCACCGTGCCTATGCGTCAGCGGCTAAGCACGCCGACAACTCTCCAGCCTTGATGGCGGTACAGGCTTTGTTGCCACAAACTAGCCAAATTGCCCGCCAAATTACGCAATCGGTGGGTTCTAGCTATGCCAGCCACACGGTGTATACGGGATCTCTGCAAGATAGCCGGGTTCGGACTTCTAGCACCCGCGATGTGTCGATGTTTCAGATCTATTTGTGTGTCTGTGTGTTGGAAGGTAGCATTGCCGCTTTTCAGGAAGAGTTATTCCCGTTGTGTGTCATGCTTTACCCTCCCTTAAAGGTGGATTGGTGGTTGGTACGGCTCTTGGTGGATTGTTTGGATGAAGCGATTAATAGCTGTCTCAGTCCAGAACATACTCAAGTTTTTCAACCCTATATTCACATCATGCACGAGTTATTTGGCATCGACGTGCTAGGCGATCGCAAATAAGTCCAAGAATCCGGTTTGACTGTGGATGTTGCCGGAGTCGAACGGAACGTCCACCCTCTAGACATTGCTTCTAAGAGACTGGTTGTAGCTAACCGTTCATTCCCCGTTAGGGGAGGAACAACTGGACTGCGATCGCAACACGTTGCCTTTGGGGGGATGCTAACGGTTACGGTTAACAAGGGATCTAAAAGGTTGACTTTTCGTACAAGGAGCACAGGGAAAAATCACCTTCTAAAACACCCTTTAACCGTCCTCTAGGTAAATTTCTCGATTACTGCCCCCACGAAGCGATAACACAAAAAACAAACCAGCGCGACGAGCATGAGAAACATGCCAATGCTGAAAGTAGAACGGATCAAACTCGGTTGTGACGAACTCGTGGCTGAATTAGTCTCGTTTTGAGAATCCGATGCGGTTGATTCCTTGCTCATACTTAAAATCAGACAATTCCTTTAATTGTGTCTGGCAATTAAACCTGTGACAGGTGTGCGTCTTGTTGGTATTTGTGTTTTAAGAACTTAATCATCTTCTGATCTTCACCCTTAATGTGGTGAATCAACCAGTCTGTTAAAAAATGAGATACTTCAACCGTGAGAAACTGCTTATGTTGGCTAAGTTTTTCCATTAACTCTGTGACTTGCAGCTTCAATTGTTCGTGTTTAGCCTTGTGTTCTGTATAGGATGGATAGTTGGTAATTTCCATCAACATTTCCTCCATCTGGAAATGTTCTAGGGTGTAATGAACCAATTCGTCCAATGTTTCTTTTAAAACATCCCAACCATGCCCCTCCAACATTGCGTCATGGAGCCGATTGACAATTTCAAACAGATGAATGTGTTGATCATCTACCTTCGTGTAACCTGTGCGATATTCGTCCCGCCAGAATGCGATCGGCATGGCTCTGTCTCGTCGGTAATTGTAAAATGATGGCTTACAGCAGTTGTCATATCCATTCCATTAGGCACAGTGGATTACTGCAAAATCTCCACTGGGTGGACAGTCAAGTGGACGCAGGTTACGTCTACACCACCACAAGCGGCTATAACTTAACATGAAAAAACCATCAATTCTGTATTCCTATAGATCTTTTCATGATTATTTTAATTGCCACTATCGAGGTGATGATTTGCTTGTGGGAGTTTGCACTAAGAGGGGGTTTGAAACGGGGAGGATGGTCAAAACCATAACTACGAGATACACTAGATCCCTAAACACAACAATTTTTTGTACTGCTTAATCTAAACTATTGGATTCAACTATTGGATTCAACAATTTGACCTCCAAAATCACCCTAGAGACTGTTTCAAAAGTCTTTCAGAAGGTTGATTTTCGTAAGCATTCAGGTGCCTAAATCTAGGTCTTATCAACCGCGCCCCGACTAAACATCAGGATGGCTTTGCAGGGATCGATTTCCC
>CAZJZR010000344.1:2815-4895 GCA_964550475.1 uncultured bacterium | reverse complement strand
GCAGCGCGTATTGGTCAAATAGGAAAAAGTCAACCTCTGGAAATAGCGGTTTCAGGCCATTGAGACTGGCGGCTAATCCTTGGTTTGTCTGCTGTGACCAAGCAGTCAGGACGGGCGAAGCCGAAGTATTTAATGCTGCGGGTAAGACTCCCAAATTGGGCAGATTTGCCACCAGGATGGTTTTGGCTCCAGCCGTCGCCAAGAGACTGAGGGCAGTGGTTAAGTTATTGACGGGTACGGTCGGATCAGTTTGTCCTGCGAACAGGAAATCGTTGCTCCCCCCAGAGACGATGTACAACCCGTTGGGGTCGATGGGCTGCGTGCCATTTTGGGTAAATAGACCCACTTGAGCTAGGACTCCCGGTAGGGGGGACTTGGGAAAAACAGCATTTGTCAGCCCACTGCTGGAACCGCCCAAGGCAAAGTTGGTCAACGGACTAGCCGGAAGACCGAGTTGGGACGCGAGTGTTTCCACCCAAACGGGACCATTGGAAAATCTGCCATTAAAGTAGGGTGGACTAAGAGGATAAGTGCCGCCAGTTAAGGTATAGACTCTACCCGTATCAACGAGGCTATCCCCGAAGACGTACATATTGGAAAAGCTGAACGCTTCTGCCGTCAGTGGAGTTGCCAGTACCACGGCGATCGGCAATGCCCCAGCCAGTAAGCCCTGATGTAGCCGCGTTGTCCAATTTTTTATGGTCATAGTTAACACACCCGTCCTATCTAGATGCCAATAGAGTGTTCAAAAATAACGAAGTCTTCAGAAATAACGAAAGCAGACTACAGCAAGCTCTGATCCAAAGTGCCAATTCCACCCATTGATAACCCATTTGGATTTAAACCGCCAGTTTTCCAACCATCAGCCCTGACAAGCGTCTCATCAAAGTTTGCAATGGGCGATTCACTGAACTCTAGAATTGTTGCCCTAAATTATGAGTTAGTTGTGAGTACGGTGAAAATCCTGCTGTTAGTTTGGGCGGGAAGCAAAAATACCCAATTTAAATGACGAAGGCTAAAAATAGCCAAACCTTAATTTTTGCCCAAGTCTCCGCAATTTAGCGAATTGGCCATGATACGCTGCTGCAAAACAACTTGCACCGTCAAGTCTGTCCATCATTGAGTTAATTAATAAGGAACGCGCCATGAGTTACCGGATGAATCGCCGTGCCTACGCCGAAACCTTTGGCCCCACGGTGGGTGATCGCGTCCGTTTGGCCGACACCGAATTGATCATTGAGGTGGAGCGGGACTACACCACCTATGGCGATGAGGTCAAGTTCGGGGGTGGGAAGGTGATCCGGGATGGCATGGGGCAATCGCCGATTACCAATGCCGCCGGAGCGGTGGACACCGTGATCACCAACGCGCTGATTTTGGATTGGTGGGGCATTGTCAAGGCCGATGTGGGGATTAAGGATGGCAAAATTGCTGCCATTGGTAAGGCCGGGAACCCTTACATTCAGGACAATGTGGACATTATCATTGGCCCTGGGACGGAGGCGATCGCTGGCGAAGGGATGATCCTCACCGCTGGCGGCATCGACACCCACATTCACTTCATCTGCCCCCAACAAATTGAGGTGGCGATCGCCTCTGGGGTCACCACCATGATTGGCGGCGGCACAGGCCCTGCCGCAGGCACCAACGCCACCACCTGCACCCCCGGCCCCTGGAATATGTACCGGATGCTGCAAGCCGCCGATGCCTTCCCGATGAACTTGGGCTTTTTGGGTAAGGGCAACGCCAGCCAGCCAGAGGCATTGGTGGAACAGGTGGAAGCGGGAGCCATGGGGCTGAAATTGCACGAAGACTGGGGCACAACGCCAGCCGCGATCGACACCTGCCTCAGCGTTGCCGACGAGTACGATGTGCAAGTCGCCATTCACACCGACACGCTGAACGAAGCCGGATTTGTGGAGGACACCATCGCCGCCTTCAAAAATCGCTGCATCCACACCTACCACACCGAAGGGGCAGGCGGTGGCCACGCCCCCGACATCATCAAGGTCTGCGGTCAGGCGAATGTGCTGCCCTCCTCCACCAACCCCACCCGCCCCTACACCGTCAACACGCTGGA
>CAZJZR010000344.1:0-2715 GCA_964550475.1 uncultured bacterium | reverse complement strand
GACAATTTCCGCGCCAAACGCTATGTGGCCAAGTACACGATCAACCCCGCTATCACCCACGGCATCGCCAACTATGTTGGTTCGGTGGAAGTGGGTAAGCTGGCGGATCTGTGCCTGTGGCGACCCGCCTTCTTTGGCGTGAAGCCGGAACTGGTGCTAAAAAGTGGGCTGATTGCCTGGGCACAAATGGGCGATGCCAATGCCAGCATCCCCACGCCGCAACCGGTGCATATGCGCCCGATGTTTGCCAGTTTCGGGGGGGCGATCGCGGCCACATCCCTCACCTTCCTCTCCCAAGCCGCTCTGAAAGCGGGAATTCCCGACCAACTGGGCTTGCAGAAACAAACAGCGGCGGTATCCGGCATCCGCCAACTGACCAAGCGCGACATGAAGCTGAATGATGCCATGCCCCACATGGAGGTAGACCCAGAAACCTACGAAGTCCGCGCCGACGGCGAGTTACTCACCTGCGAACCCGCCACGGTGTTACCCATGGCGCAGCGGTACTTCTTGTTTTGATCTTCCGCTCAGGCACCAACAGGAGGATGCGCTACGCTGTCAGATACTGTCGCTAACGCATCCTACCCAACTTTCACAAATCCGAACCTGATTCAGGATTGCCATTCGTGGAGAGAGAGAAGAAAATCCCCCAAAAAGATGCAAAATATTTCCCCACTCGCCGCAGTTTCATCTTGCCCAAAAGGTCTGTCATCAGTCATCTTTTGAGTCTTCTCTTATAGTCGATTGCATCAAATACGGACATATTCTGTCATTTTGACCAGGTTGTGGATGAATCATCGACCGAGAAGGTGGTTAGATTATCGAACTCTTCATGAGGTATTCTGGGAGCAATTAGGTGATGTTGCACTTCAGATTTGAATTGGCGGTTCTAGAAATTTGAATTGGCGGTTCTAGAAAATAGTATGCTAGGGTGCCATGATGGACGAGGATCTTGAAGCGTTACAGCTACTAGCCAGTTTTCAGTTGTCAGAAAGGCAATGGGAAGACGCGATCGCCTCTCTGCAACAACTCATTACCTTACAACCCGATAACCCTGACTACTACAACAATCTGGGGTTGGCCTGGTTGCAATTAGGGACGCTGGAGGAGGCGATTGCTAGTTTTCAAACGGTGCTGCAACTGAATCCCTACGCCACTGAATTTGTTGATGACATCCTGCATCAACTGGCTCTAGAAGGAAAGTTTGATATTGTGACTCAGCTTGCTTTCCACCTTCTGCAAGTGAATCCAATCTGGGAGCGGGGGTTTTCCTATATCAATTATGCCTTACAGCAGCAAGGAGCCAGTCAAGACCTGGCCAACGATTGTTTATTGGGAATGATACCCACTTCCCTAGTTCGGCAATTTTATCCGAACCTCACTCTCACTTCAGTTGCTACTGCCACGACTGATTTCTTGGCCGAATGTTACTTCATTAATGAAAGTGAACGAGTTGACTTGTCGTCACCTCAAACAATTGAAACTGATGTTCATCCAAATTTAGTCAGTCATCAAATTTATACCTCCCCAACCTACGTTGTATCCCTTCCTGGGGGACGAGTTTGGGCAGATCCTTACACCAGAGCCGTGTTTACTTCAGAAGGTGCCCTGGTAGAGGATATATCCACTGGAAATGCTGCTTTAGTTGCCTCTTCCGATCGCTTGCCTGCACCCATTCAATTTCAGGGCGCGATCGCCTGTCTGACCATCCGGTACAGTCAGAACTACTTTCACTGGATGTATGACCTGCTGCCCAAGTTAGAGATGCTGGAAAAAAGTTCATTTTCCATCGATACCCTTGATGCCGTGTTGGTCAATCAGTGTCAGTATCCGTTTCAACGGACTTTGCTTAATTTGATGGGGGTGCCGGATGAGAAGATTCTGGATCACCTTGTCTTTCAGGTTGTTGCCGACCAGTTAGTAATTCCAATTGCTTCGTTTAATGTGGGTCGATTTTCCAAACAATCCTGTGATTTTTTGAGACACAAGTTACTCCCTCAGCAAGCCTCCAAACCTCAACCTACCCGGTTTTACATCAGTCGTCAGAGGGCAGCCTATCGCAATGTGCAAAATGAAGCAGAGGTTACCGCCTACCTGCACCAGTTTGGCTTTGAAATGGTTCATCTGGAGACCTTAACGGTGCAGGAGCAAATTGCTTTGTTTGCCCAGGCAGACGCGATCGTGGCTCCCCATGGAGCAGGATTAGCTAATCTGGTATTTTGCAAACCGGGAACCAAGGTGATTGAGCTGTTCTTACCAGATGAAGTCTTAGACTATTACTTGCTCATCAGCCAGTACATAAACCTTGATTACTATCATTTAGTTGCGTCAAAAACTGAATCTTTTGCAATAGGTGATAGTAATCAACGATTAGTACCCCGTTCTATGGTTGTTCAGCTTGAAGAGCTAGAGAAAATTTTGAGATTTGCTAGGCTAGATTAGAGGATGTTCTAAAAGCCCTATTTCATGTAGCCCTGGCGACTAAAGTCGCGGCTATACGAACAAAACCTGCCTACGCAGGTTATGGCAACCCTTGATTTTTTCAGTCCGCGTAGGCGGACTTTGCTCGCCTAGTCGCGGTTTTAACCGCCAGACACTTTTCAAACAGCCTCTTAGGTCAAGCTGCACTACAAGCTGCGGCGTTGCAGAATAGAGGGCTGCATCGTTAGAGGCTTTGAGGAACAGATACATCACCAAACTTGAGGTAATGAATTA
>CAZJZR010000343.1:0-4897 GCA_964550475.1 uncultured bacterium | reverse complement strand
GCGTTCCCCAGCAAAATTTAGACAATACCCTCAGCGAATTGGCCAAACTGGGCACTGTGCGGCAACAAAGCCAAACCGCAGAAGATGTCTCCAGCCAATTGGTAGACTTCAGAGCACGCCTCCGCAACCTGCGGCGATCGGAAGAAATGTTACTGCAAATTATGGGACGCTCCGGTTCCGTGGGTGATGTGCTGAAAGTCAGCCAACAACTGAGCAACGTCCGGGAAATGATTGAGCAGATTGATGCACAATTGACCAATTTACAAACCCAAGTTGCCTACTCCACCATTACCGTAGAACTGGAACAGGCCGGAATCGGTGTTCCGTTCCAAAAACCGGTCGGCGGCATCCTCGGCGACACATGGACTACCGCCACCCGCTCCATGGGCAGCTTCACCCTCCGCTTAGGCAAACTCACTCTGTGGCTATTGGCCTACAGCCCCTACATCGCCCTCCTCGGCGGTGGCATCTACTGGTTCCGCACCCATCGTCGCCGCAGCCAAACCCCAGTCCCCACCACAGAAACCCCAACAGACGATCGCACCCCATAATCCACCCATCGCTCCCCACCATTCACCATCCACCACCCACCATCCCCTCTTCCCATGAAACCCCTGCAAATTCTGATCGCAGCCGTTTTGGCGATCGCCCTTGTCCTCTGTATTGCCCCTGCGGCTTGGGCATTCTGCGGCTTCTATGTTGCTAAAGCCGATGCCAATTTGTATAACCAAGCCTCCCAAGTGGCGATCGCCCGCAACGGCAACCGCACTGTGATGACCATGGCCAATGACTTTCGGGGTAATGTCAAAGACTTTGCGGTGGTGGTGCCGGTGCCTGTGGTGGTGAAAAAAGAACAGGTGAATGTGGGCGATCGCGCCATTTTGGAACGGTTGGATGCCTTCAGTGCGCCGCGTTTGGTGGAATACTTTGACCCCGACCCCTGCGCCCCTGCTGTGCTGTATGACAGATTCCCATCCTCGGCTCCCATGGAGTCGGCCAATCGGCAAACCCGCAGACGGGATTCCCTGGGTGTGACGGTGGAAGCCCGCTTCAGCGTTGGCGAGTACGACATCGTGGTGCTGAGTGCAAAAGAGTCCGGTGGTTTGGAAACTTGGCTACGACGCAATGGGTATCGCATTCCCGCCGGAGCCAAGCCGCTGCTACAACCGTACATTCGCCAAAAAATGAAGTTTTTTGTCGCCAAGGTCAACTTAGCCAAGTTTGAACAATCGGGCTACACCTTCCTACGACCGTTGCAAATTGCCTACGAATCGCCGCGCTTCATGTTGCCGATTCGCCTCGGCATGGTCAACGCCCAAACCGAACAGGATTTAATCGTCTATCTGCTATCGCCCAAGGGGCGGGTGGAGTTAACCAACTACCGCACCGTCAACATTCCCTCCAACACGGAAATCCCGCTGTTTGTCAAACCCAAATTCAGCGACTTCTACCGCGCCATGTTCCAAACGGTCTATAACCGAGAAGGGAAACAAACCGCTTTTCTGGAATATGCGTGGGACATGGGTAGTTGCGATCCCTGTTCTGCCGATCCGCTCACCCCAACTGAACTGAAAAAAGCGGGCGTATTCTGGCTCAACTCCGACCAACCCAATGTGTTCGTCACCCGTCTGCATGTGCGCTACAGCCGCGCCAAATTCCCCGAAGACCTGATGTTCCAGGAAACCAGCGATCGCCAACAATTCCAAGGCCGCTACATCCTCAACCATCCCTTCACCGGAGCCATGAAATGCCCCGCCGCCAAACAATACCAACAAACCCTCCGCCAACGCCGCGATCGCGAAGCCAAAAACCTCACCCAACTGACGGGATGGAAATTGGCTGAGATTCGACGGCAGATGTAGGGAGAGTGGATGGTGAATGGTGGATAGTGGATGGTGATGGGTGGTGTCTCGAACCCTGAGGATCGTGGATTGAATCAAACCGCCAACTGTACGGGCGGAGTTATGAGATTAATCTGCATCCTGCAATGGATTTGACAGCCAAAAAATGCATCGCTAAACTGGTTCGCTCTCTCAACACAACAGCAGAAATCCGGCAGAACTCAATTCTCATCCTGCCCCACCATTCACCATCCACCATTCACTATCCACTATCCACCATCTCCCCATGAAACACCTCCGCCTTTGCTTCGCTGCCTTAATCATCGCCATTGCCGTGCTGTGGTTTGCTCCGGCGGCCTGGGCGTTTTGTGGATTTTATGTCGCCAAGGCCGATGCGACGTTGTATAACCAGGCTTCGCAGGTGGCGATCGCGCGGGATGGCGATCGCACGCTGTTGACCATGGCCAACGATTACAAGGGAGCGGTGAAGGATTTTGCGATCGTTGTGCCTGTGCCGACGGTGTTGAAGCAAGAGCAGGTGCATGTGGGCGATCCCAAAATCATTGAACGGTTGGATGCTTTTAGTGCACCTCGGTTGGTGGAATATTTTGACTCTGATCCATGCCTGATCCGTCCGCCATTCCCGCGAACAGTTGGAGCGGCGACGCGAAGCGGCAGTGTCGAACGGATGCAGGCCAACAGCTTGGGCGTAACCGTCGAAGCCTCATTTACCGTCGGCGAATACGACATCCAGATTTTGAGTGCCAAGGAATCCTCTGGCTTGGAAACCTGGTTGCGCCAGAACGGGTATCGCATTCCCGCCGGAGCCAGCGACCTGTTGCGACCCTACATCCGCCAAGGGTTGAAGTTCTTCGTCGCCAAAGTCAATCTGAAGGAATTTGAGCAGACGGGTTTCCAGTCCTTACGCCCCTTGCAAATCGCCTACGAATCGCCCCGCTTTATGCTGCCCATCCGCCTCGGCATGGTCAACGCCCAGTCGGATCAGGATTTAATCATCTACATCCTGTCGCCCAAAGGCCAAGCGGAACTGACCAACTACCGCACGGTGAAATTGCCCTCTAATGTCGATATTCCGGTATTTGTCAAAAACGAATTTGCGGCGTTTTACAAAGCGATGTACCAAACGGCTTACCAGCGAGAAGGCAAGCGCGTTGCCTTTTTGGAATATGCCTGGGACATGGGCAGTTGCGACCCCTGTTCCGCCGATCCGCTGTCGCCGGATGAACTGCGGCAGGCGGGTGTATTTTGGCTGCGCGATCGCATCCGCAACAGCGTCTTCATCACTCGCTTGCACGTCCGCTACAACCGCAACACCTTCCCCGAAGACCTGATGTTCCAAGAAACCAGCAATCGGGAGTTTTTCCAAGGTCGCTACATTTTGCGCCATCCGTTTACCGGAGAGGCGAATTGTCCCGCAGGCCAAGCCTACAAACGCAACCTACCGCAACGGTTTGAAGCCGAAGCCCAAACCTTGGCTCGACTGACGGGCTGGAACATTCGCGACATTCGCAACAAGTTACCCCAAGCCAAACCAGCCCAACCAGAGGAATGGTGGCGGGATCTGTGGGGCAAGTAGACGGGGATCGATCCCCAGAGGCTTGTTTTATCAGGGGATCGCTAAATTAACGATCCCCATCTTGTAAAGTTTTGTTAAAAAAATTTATTCTGTAGTTTTAGATACAGAATTTTCGGTACTATATTTTCAGGTGGAGTGATTCATATCAATCTTCCCTCTCGAAACAACCACTGAAACCCTTTGGAGCACAACTATGAATACTCAAGAGCAAGCTCGGAACCTGATGATGCGTCATCACCACCTCGTGAAGCAACGGCAACAATCTCTGCTCGGTCGGTCGGCCAGTGAAGTTGGCATGGATGTTGATGCAGCAGAATATTGGACTCATATCCAAGGCAAGCCAACCTCAGATTCCCGCATGAGCTACGATCGCAGCCACGTGACCATGAGCTAGTCATCACGCTTCCTGCTCTGTGAGCATGGCTGGGTGGCTCTTCAGCGTTGACCAGACTGCTCCAGATCGGCTAGCCGTAATCGCGGTGCCGTTGCCCTTCAGCGATCGCCATTGATTACTGGTTTGATGGCTTGACCAATTACTAAATTGACCAACTAAATAAATTGACCGAAACGTGTTGATCGATTGTCAAAACACCCCTCCATCTGGCAGGGGTGTCTTTGTTTGTGGGCGTGTTCGGTAAGTATAGGGTTATGTCCCACGGTGTGGGTTGGGTCAAGCAAGACGCGCCCCAACATCGCCAATCTAGCCAAAATCTAGCCAATCTATCTGTTGGGTCGTGATCCTCTGGGGCGCATTCTATTTGGTTGGAGGACTGACGGTTGTAGATGCAAAGCGACTTCTTCTTGAGTAACCGCGTCTACAGGAACTAAGTCCGCCTGCACGGACTCTAGAACCCACATTCCGCACTTGGTGCTGCTGAATAGCAGGATGAATTGCAACGAAGTTGCAATTCATCCAACTCTTAACTCATCCCTAAATTCAGCAACGCCCTTGTGGATGAAAAGGGTGTTAAGCCCATTTGATCCACAAGATATGTAGGGAAATGGGCTTATTCTCTAATAGCATTGCAGTTCAGGCAGAACTGCTAGCATGAACTTTACGGCGATCGCTAAATCGACTACCTAGCCATAACAACCCAACCATTAGAATACCTACGATGCTGGATGGCTCAGGCACTGATTCTACTGGAGGAGTGGGAGTAATAGTCGTAGGTGGTGGAAACACAGGTGGTGGGGCAGGAACATCAACGATCAAGGCAATGCCATCGTTAAAACATTCAGCAAATAAACTGGCAGTTAACACGCCCGTTGGCAGAAGAGACCGAGCAAAACTAAACCCAAACGTCTGCGAACCGTAAACTCCAAAGCGACCAAAATCTAGCCCTGACATATCTGCTGCACCAATACCACCGATCAGGTTACCCGATGCAATCACACTGTCAGTCCCGTTGCCAAATGGAGAAGCCCACTGTGGCAAATCACCCAAGTTTGGCGTTTTACC
>CAZJZR010000342.1:3418-4903 GCA_964550475.1 uncultured bacterium | reverse complement strand
CCCCTTCTCCCAAGTAGGGAGAAGGGGAGCAAGATATTTTCAAAGTCCCTCTCCCGACTTGGGAGAGGGATTTAGGGTGAGGGGGGTCGGCAACATTACACATCGCGTGTGGATTGAATAAAACCGCAAGCTGTACGGGCGGATTTTGCGGTCAATTGCCGCGAATGCTGTCGGCTGGAATGCTGATTAGAAAAGCGATTGAGCTAATCTGCTAGTGATCCTAAAGGCTCCAGTTGGCGGGAGAGTCAAGGCGTTTTGCGGCTATTTTTTGCAGGTGCTTCGCCTATGCCCACTCATCCGCCGACTGCATCGGTTGGGGACGGATCAGCCGATCGCGGATTTTGCCGATGACGATGTAGAGGACGGGCACAACAAACAAACTCAGTAACGTTGCCACCAAGGTGCCGCCAAATACTGCCGTTCCCAACGATTGGCGACTGGCCGCCCCCGCTCCGGTGGGAAACAGCATCGGATAGGCACCCAGTAGAGCCGCGATCGCCGTCATCAAAATTGGGCGCAGACGGTCTTGGGAGGCGACCACAATGGCCTGGGTGAGCGACAGACCCTGCGATCGCAACTGGTTGGCAAATTCCACCATCAAAATCGAGTTTTTGCTGGCTAAACCAATCAACATCAGCAGCCCGACTTGGCAATAAATGTCGTTATACAAGCCGCGCAGCCATTGGGTAGACAACGCCCCCAACACGGCCAACGGCACCGACAGCATAATGATCAACGGGTCGAAAAAATTGTTGTATTGGGCGGCGAGGACGAGGAAGACAAAGAACACCCCCAAGCCAAAGATCAGCGGAGCCTTGCCACCCGACTCCAGTTCTTCTAAGGAAATGCCAGACCACTCAAAGCCCATGTTGGCCGGAAGTACTGCCGCCGCCAGTTTTTCCATCGCCTGCATCGCTTGGCCAGAACTGAACCCCGGAGCCGCTGCCCCATTAATCTCGATCGCCCGATGCAGGTTGTAGTGGGTGATGGTCTGCGGCCCCGTGCTGGGGGTAAGGGTGACCAAATTACTCAGGGCAATCATTTTCCCGGCGCGCGATCGCACATACAATTGGCCGATATCATCCGGGTTGGCGCGAAAGGCTTGATCCGCTTGCACATACACCCGATAGGTGCGGCCAAAGGCATTGAAATCATTCACATAGCGGGAGCCAATGTAGGTTTGCAGCGTGCTGTAAATCTCTTCCACAGGCACTTGCAGAGCTTCGGCCTTTTGCCGATCTACTTGAATTTGCAGTTGGGGTGCATTGGCGGTGAACAGGCTAAACACCCCCTGCAAGCCCGGAGTTTGGCTGGCACGCCCCAACAACTCCAACTTGACCCGATCTAAATCGGTGATGTCGCTGGTGCTGCGATCGCCCCGATCCTGCAACTGAAACACAAACCCGCCCGTACTGCCGAGGCTGGGGATCGTGGGTGGATTCACCGCCATCACCGGAGCCTCTGGGATACCCATCAACCCACCTC
>CAZJZR010000342.1:1444-3408 GCA_964550475.1 uncultured bacterium | reverse complement strand
GAATCGCGGCCACAGACTGATCGGGGCGCAGTCGTTGATCCCAGGATTTCAGCGGCGCAAACATCAGCCCCCGATTGGGCGTATTGCCATTGAACCCCACGCCACCCATGGCAAAGGTGCCCTCAATCGTCGGTTCTTGCCCCAACTGTTGTTCCGCTTGGCTGACAATTTGGCGGGTGTAGTTGAGCGATGTGCCATCCGCCGCCTGAATCAGGTTAATGAAATACCCCTGGTCTTCCTCTGGCAAAAAGGCTTTGGGCACGCGCAAGTATAGGCCGACGGTAACGATCAGGGAAAACAAAAATAAGGCCATGACGCTGCGTTGGTGGCGGGTTAAGGCGTGCAGCGATCGCTGATACGCCACCCGTAACCGATCCAGGGCACCATTGATCACCCGTGCCAACCAACCGAGGACTCCCTGGGGCGCGGGTTGGTGCCGCAGCAGCAACGCCGCCAGAGCCGGAGTCAGGGTGAGGGCATTAAAGGTGGAAATGGCGATGGAAAACGTAATCGTCAGGGCAAATTGTTGGTACAGTTGTCCAGCGGTGCCCGGTAACAGGGCAACGGGAATAAACACCGCCATCAGCACCACGCCGCTGGCAATCACCGAACTGAATAACTCTTGCATGGCGGCGATCGTCGCCCGGACGGGGCTGAGTCCCTGGGTTTGGATCAACCGGGTCACATCTTCCGCCACCACGATCGCATCATCCACCACCATCCCGGTCGCCAGGGTCAACCCAAACAGCGTCAGACTGTTAAGGGAAAAGCCAAACAATTTGACAAAGGCAAAGGTGCCAATCAACGAGACGGGAATGGTCACGGCTGGAATAATGGTGGTGCGCCAATCTTGCAAAAATAAGAAGATGACGAACACCACCAAGGCCACCGATTGCAACAACGTGGTCACCACTTCTCGAAAGGACGCTTCCACAAACCGCGAGGCATCATAGGGAATTTCGTAGGTGAGTCCAGGGGGAAATTTCTCGGCCAGTCGTTGCATCTCGGCTTTGACGGCGTTGGCAATCTCCAAGGCATTGCTGCCGGGAATTTGCAGGATTTGGTAGCCCACAGAAACGTGGCCGTTGTAGCTGGCAAAGGTGGTGTAGGACTCGGCTCCCAGTTCCGCCCGTCCCACGTCGCTCAGCCGCACCAAACTGCCGTCGGGATTGGCTTTGAGGATCAATTGGGCAAATTCCTCTGGTGCCTTGAACCGTCCGTCGGTTTGCAAATCAATTTGGTACAGTTGGCCGTTGGGTGCCGGAGGTTGGCCTAAACTGCCGATGCCCAGTTGTAAGTTTTGTTGGCGCAGGGCGGTGATTACGTCTTGGGCGGTGAGGCGGCGACTGGCTAAGCGTTGCGGATCGAGCCAAATTCGCATGGCATAGCGGCGATCGCCAAAGGCCGCCACAGTCCCCACCCCCGGAATCCGCCGCAGTGGATCGAGCAAATACAGATCGGCATAGTTGCTGATGAAGGTGTCGTCATAGCGGTCATCGTTGCTGTATAAGGCGATCGCCAGCACGATCGCGCTGGACTGTTTCGTTACCGTGACCCCGGTTTGCCGCACCACATCGGGCAATTGCGGCTCCGCTTGCGACACCCGATTTTGCACATCCGTCGCCGCCACATTCAGGTCATAGTTCTGCCGAAAGGTGACGACAATGGCACTGGTGCCGTCGTTGCTACTGGTGGAACTGATGTAGCGCATCCCTTCCACACCATTGATTTGCCGTTCCAGTACGGAGGTTACGGTGTCTTCCACCACCTGGGCACTGGCTCCCACGTAGTTGGCGGTAACGGTAATTTGGGCGGGACTGATGTCGGGATATTGCTCCACGGGCAGCATGGGGATGCTGATCAGTCCCAAAACTAGAATGATCAAGGCACAGACGATCGCGAAGACGGGTTGTTTGATGAAAAATTTGACGAACATGGGGGTGGGGTGAATGGGTGGGTGGGTC
>CAZJZR010000342.1:0-1434 GCA_964550475.1 uncultured bacterium | reverse complement strand
CAGATCGATTTAACGTTTATCATGGGTATCTGATTCATTGCCGATCGCCGCCGCGATCGCGTACTTTCACCTTTAACTTAGATAGCTGGATGCTAAATAATCGGATTGACGCGATGTGCGACTTAAACAAAACCCACCCTACGGGAAGCAAGCTACATCCCCCACCCCCTTCTCCCCCCTTCGACAAGCTCAGGGAACGGGGAGAAGGGGAGTTGGAGTAAATCAAAGTCCCTCTCCCTTTTTGGGAGAGGGATTTAGGGTGAGGGCGGGTCGGAAAGTTGCACATCGCGTAATGGTCATTCGCCCTTATTGGGGGTTGGGGGGTTGGGGTTGAATCGGGGTACCGTCGCGCAGCATCACTAGGCCGGAGACGATGAGGCGATCGCCCGCTTGTACGCCCTCTAGCACTTGGTAATGATTGCCATCCACCCGCCCTAACTTGACCAATTGCTGCTGTGCCACGAAGCCGGATCCGGTGGGTTTGGCGACAAACACAAACGCCTCGCCGCCCAAGCGGGTTATGGCTGGAGTGGGCACCCGCACGCCTAGGCGTTGGTTCCAGCGCACCCGCACCCGGACAAATTGATCCGTGCGTTGGTGGCCGTTGCGGTTGTCGAGGCGGGCTTTGACCAAGACCGACTGGTTGTTGTGGTCGGTGGTGGGGGCGATGAAAAAGATGGTGCTGTTGCCGATGCGATCGCCCCGTTGGTTCAGCAGGTCGATCGCATCGCGCATCGTGTGCTCCGGTCGTTCGCGCCTACGGTAGGCGGTAGCGTCGGCGCTGCCAACCACGTGCCGGCGCGGACCGCTGTGCAATCATCGGCCGATGCCTGCGCGCGACCCTACTGACCATAGCGACCATAGCGACCCTGCCCACGCGATGGCGGCCGCCAACGCCGCGCCGCAGTCGGCGGCGGCGCGGGCCCGCACCGTGCTCGCGCTCGGCCTGGTCGGCGCACTCGGCGAAGAGCTGCTGGCGCTGCTGATGGCGGACAGCGACATCCGCCAGGTGGTGGTCGGCGTCGCGCAGCCGATGGGCTCGGCCAGCGCACGCTTTGCGCCGTGGATGGTCGGCAGCAGCCTGCTGCTGGCCGACGAGGCCTGGATCGCGGTCACCGGCGACGAGACCTTCGTGCCGGCGGCCTCGCCGATCGTCCGCTACGACCCGGCGCAGGTGGTGGCGGCGGCGCGCATCGCGCGCGACTGCGGCGCGCGCCGGCTGGTGGTGGTGAGCCCGCTGGCGGCGCTGCTGCAGATGAGTGCCGGCGCCTCGACGCTCGGCTCGAGCGACGAGCTGGCGCTGGTCGAACTGGGCTTCGAGCAGCTGGTGGTGGTGCGCCCCACCGCCGACGATGCGAACGAGCGCGGCGGCAGCCTGCCGCAGCGGCTGGTGCGCAGCGCCGCGCGCGCGGTGGCCGACATCATGCTGCCCGG
>CAZJZR010000341.1:0-4921 GCA_964550475.1 uncultured bacterium | reverse complement strand
CTGAAATTTTGTAACAAGGACAGGATTACATGACGCAACAGCGTGGGGTCACCATCTGGTTCACGGGGCTGAGTGGTGCAGGTAAAACCACCATTCGGATGGCCGTTGAAGAAAAACTACGAGCCAATCAACTCAAGGTTGAGGTCTTAGACGGCGACATTGTGCGGGAAAACCTGACCAAAGGGTTGGGCTTCAGCAAGAACGATCGGGATGAAAATATTCGGCGGATTGGCTTTGTTGCCCATTTGCTCAGCCGGAATGGCGTGATTGTGCTGGTATCGGCGATTTCTCCCTATCGTGATATTCGCCAACAGGTGCGCGAGCAAATTGGCGATTTTGTCGAGGTGTTTGTCAATGCGCCGTTGGAAGTGTGTGAAAGTCGCGATGTGAAGGGCTTGTACCGCAAGGCTCGCGCTGGTGAAATCAAGCAATTCACTGGCATTGATGATCCCTATGAACCGCCTCTGAATCCGGAAGTGGAATGCCGGACTGACCAGGAAACGTTGGATCAGAGTGTGGCTAAGGTGATGCATAAACTGGCGGAGATGGGGTATTTACCTGAATTAATTGCTGTTTGATGCGTGAACTGAATGATGTGGACTGCATGATTTGGTCTGGGTCTTTGCCCTAGTTGGTGATGACTGTCGATCGCGGCATGGCCTTACGGGCAAAGATAAGACAGCACACATTAGCCAGAAACAGCTTGACTCCGTGCCGATTCGAGTTGCTTCGAGTCTGCTCTCACGCGCTGCTATCACACAATCACACACTGCGATCGCCACCTGCCCCCTAGCGGCGGACAGCTTGCCTGTAGCTGATGGCTGTCAACCTTCGTTCTCATAAGCCTTGCTCCCATTTATGACACCCATTTATGACAACACTGTTTAACTTAGATCCAGTTTTGCTGATGGTCGCTGTCCTCGTGGTGGCACTGATTGCCTTCGTGGCGGAATGGTTACCCGTGGATTTAACGGCGATCGTGGTGGCGATCGCCTTAGTTGTGTTGGGATTAGTCACACCAGATGAGGCCATTTCTGGATTTGGTAATTCTGCCACCATCACGGTGTTAGCGATGTTCATCCTCAGTGCTGGCATTGTACGAACGGGGGCAGTGCAAACCATCCGTAACTTTTTGGTGCAGTGGGGGGGCAAAACGGCCAGTCGCCAGATTCTAGTGATGGGGGCGATCGTCGGCCCCATCACTGCCTTTATTAACAACACGGCAGTGGTGGCCATCTTTTTGCCAATTGTGGAAGATTGGTGCAAAAAGGTAAATGTTTCGCCGTCCAAGTTGATGATCCCCCTGTCCTATTCCACGGTCTTGGGGGGGATGATTACCGTCATCGGCACCTCAACCAATGTCTTGGCCAGTGGGTTGTCGAAAAAATTGGGTTATGGCGAATTCCATTTGTTCCAATTTACCCCGATTGGTTTAATTACCTTTGCCGTCGGGCTAACCTATCTGAGTCTGGTTGCCCCTCGGTTGCTCCCCGATCGCAAACACCCCAGTGCCGACTTACTGAATCAAGACTATGGCTTAACTGACTATGTAACGGAGTTAGTCATCACTCCCCGGTCTAACTTGATTGGTCAAACGCTGCGTTCTACAGCGTTGCAACGGAAGTTCGACGTGGACGTGCTAGAAATCATCCGGGATGAGAATCACTTTGCCCAACCCCTCGCGGATAAACTGTTGGCCGCAGGGGACATCTTATTGGTGCGGGGGAGTCGGGAGGATTTGCTGAAAATTCGGGATGAACGGGGGTTGGATATTCTACCGGCTGTCAAGTTCAGCCAGGAAACGGCTGATGAGGCGTTGACGGAATTGGATATGGAGTTGACCTCTGGGGAAGAGCATGTGGCGGAAATCTTGATTTTGTCCAATTCCCGCTTAAATGGGACAACTCTGAAGGAGTTACGCTTCCGGCAACGCTATAACGCGACGGTGTTGGCCATTCGGCGTGGGGAAGAGTTGATCCGCGAACGGTTGGGGCGAGTACCGATCAAGTTTGGCGATTTGCTCTTGGTGCAAGGGCCGAAGGAAAGTTTTTTGGGTTTGCAGACAACGCGGGAATTGTTGGTTCTGGAACAGCGTGATGCGGAAAATTTACGCCAAGATAAGGCATGGATTGCGATCGCCATCATTCTCGGCGTGATTGTAGTCTCAGCCTTTAACCTCACCCCGATCTTAATTGCCGCCTTAATTGGGGTCATTCTGATGGTGATCACAGGTTGCCTCAAGCCAGGAGAAATTTATGGGGCAGTGCGTTGGGATATCATTTTTCTATTGGCTGGGTTAATCCCGTTGGGGATTGCCATGGATAAATCGGGGACTACAGAATGGATGGCCAAGCAACTTTTGTTTTTTGGTGAGCACCTATCTGGTTATTGGATTCTCACGTTTTTCTACCTTGGCACATCCTTGCTCACCGAAATTTTGTCTAATAATGCTGCCGTTGTTTTGATGATCCCGATCGCGGTTGAAGTGGCCAAAACGTTGCAGTTGAACCCGTATGCATTCATGTTTGCTGTCACCTTCGCGGCATCCAATAGCTACCTCACCCCCATTGGTTACCAAACCAATACGATGGTCTACGGCCCTGGAAATTACAAATTTCTCGACTTTACACGGGTTGGCGCACCGTTAAATATTATCCTGACGATTGTGACCCCTCTGTTAATTATTTGGATCTACGGTTTATAGTCCAGCTATGTCCAGATGTCCACGTTTGCAATCCACGTAACTGTTCACTCGCCCAAGGGGGAGTAACCAGCGGGCGTAGCCCGCAACCCTTTTCCCACGGGGGATGTGAACGGTTACCGATTCACAGCATTTTTGTTGTTTTATAGTTAGTCCTATGCGAGTCCCCAATTTTATTGTTGTCGGTGCCCACAAAGGCGGAACTACCTCACTTCACTATTACTTAGAGCAACATCCCAACGTCTATTTGCCAGAGCAAAAAGGAAGTGATTTGTTAGCGCGTAGAAATTTTGCAACCTTGGCCGATGCGGGTGAGTATCTCGACCAATTTAAAGGCGCGTCTGACGACCAATTGTTAGGGGAAGTGTCTAGCGTTTATTTGCATCGCGGCGAGTGGTTGGTGAAACGCATTCATACGTTGTTCCCAGATGTACAAATCCTGGCTAGTCTGCGGAATCCGGCTGAACGGGCTTACTCGAATGCGTTGTACCATCGCCCTTATACGCCCCAGGAATTAGAAAATCTGGAGTCAATGATTTTCGAGACGGAACAGTTCCTCAATCCAGGACGATACTATACCCATCTCAAAACCTATTTTGAGTATTTTGATCCCAAACAAATTAAGGTTTTCTTGTTCGATTCGTTGCAGAAAAACCCCTTGCAATTTGTGCAAGAACTCTATGCTTGCGTTGGCATTGATCCGACGTTTACTCCCGATTTATCCCAACAATATAATGTTGGGGCATTGAAGATTGAGAATACATCACGGCAATTGCTGGAAACCGGGTTTTCGATCAATTCGTCGTTGCGATCGCTGGTGCCTAAACCGATTCGCACGTTCATCCGCAAAAAACTCGATTCCAAAAGCAATCTCAAGAAGCCATCCATGTCTCCTGAATTGCGAGCCAAGTTAACTGATTATTACTACGATGAAATCGTCGGCTTGCAAGAATTGACCGGGCTTGATTGCTCAGCTTGGTTACAGAAGAAATAAGAGAATAGGGGGACATCCGGGCGAATAGAATAAGCCCTTTGGGCAGGTTTTGTCCACGCGGCTATAAAAACACTAGCGAAGCCCTAGCGTAGCCATACCGAAGGCTATTGCCCGTAGGGCTATAGTCCGCCTACGCGGACTAAGGGTTTTTAAACCCGCGTAGGCGGGTTTAGTTCTTGTAGACGCGGTTTTAACCGCCCCTACACCTCGCGGGACTGAACCATATGGGTTTGGCTTTGTGTCACATCTGGGGGGCTATGCCTACTCGCCCATAATTTTCGGCACACGGAAGAATTCACCTTCGGGTTCCGGTGCACCGTTGAGGATGATACTGGGATCGGGATGGGGTTTCAACTCATCCACACGGGTGATGTTGCTAACATCGATCGCCCGTGCCGTCGGTGGCACGTCAGCGGTATCTAACTCGCTCAGTTGTTCCACATATTCCAAAATGCTACTCAACTGGGTGGTAAACTGCTCCTCTTCTTCAGCAGTTAACTCTAACCGAGCCAGCAGGGCTACTTTACGGACTTGTTCGCGATCGATCATGGGGTCGGTGGATAGTGGATGGTGAATAGGGGATGGTGAATAGGGGATGGTCAAGGGTGAAGGGTAAGGGGTGAAGGGTTACATCAGATAACTCATCACTTTTCACTTACCACTCATCACTATTCACCATCCACCATCCACCATTCACTTAAAAGAACACATCAATATTGCCGCGTCCGGTGGTTTTCAGCCAGTTTTGGGCTTCGATGTAGTTGTTGGGGGCGAGGCGGATGGCTTGTTTCCAGTATTCGGCGGCTTGGTCGAACAGTGCATCTGCGCCGTCTTCATCACCCGCTTCTTTGGCTTTTTCGCCTTGATAGTGATAAATCACGGCAACGTTATTCAAGGCTTGCGGCATGCGGGGATTCAGTTCTAGAGCTTGTTGGTAGTACTCTAGAGCTTTTTCATGATCGCCGTTGCTGGTGTGGATCAGACCGATGTTGTACAGGATGTAGCTGCGATCGTTGGGGTCTTCTTCCAAGTTCAACGCTTCTTGGTAGTTGTCCAAGGCTTCAGCATATTCGCCATCCGCTTGGGCAGACATGCCATCCCGGTAATAGGCAAAGGCTTCCTTCGATCGCTTGTTGGTGGGCAGAATCTTCAGGATGATGTCTGCCATGACGGTGAAGCTTTTGTCAACAAAGTTGTCGTTACGCTGGGTTCTGGGCATGGTGACT
>CAZJZR010000340.1:0-4937 GCA_964550475.1 uncultured bacterium | reverse complement strand
TTAATAGTGTACCCACACCGCTACCTGTAGGGACACGGCATTGCCGTGTCCCTACGCCTATCACGGGGATATTATTTTCCCACAACTCCCTAACCAGGATGAGGTATGAAGCCTAGCCTCTGCGTAGTGGCAGGATGAACAAAACAACTCACTCATCACTCACCACTGATCACTAGACCTCTTGCAAATTAGGTTCTACACCGCCAATCCTTGCCCTCATCCCCCGACCCCTTCTCCCAAATTTGGGAGAAGGGGAGCCGGATTCAAAGTCCCTCTCCCAAGTTTGGGAGAGGGCTTAAAGCCCTTCGGGCATACAAGAAAAGGGTGAGGGCGAAGATCTGGGCAACCCAACAATTGACTTTCATGCAATGTGCAAGAGGTCTACTATCCACCATCCACTTAATCACTCCACCAAAATACTACATCTAGCCAATATTAGATCCGTATCCCCTAGATGTGGAGTGGATTACTGGATTTATCTATTAATACTAACGTATTGTTTAGCATGAAAAACCGGGTTATGGACGGGCGATCGCGGGTTAACCCTCAGATCATCTGATCATCCGTCCACAGCCCGGTTTTTCAAGGCTTGGGATTGCGGTGCTTGGGATCTACAGCCCCAACACTTCCAGCGACTTTTTCACCACCTCATCAGGGTCAAACGGCTTCGTCATGTACAGATCCGCCCCCACTTCACCGCCCTTTTGCTTGTCAAATTCTTGCCCCTTCGCCGTCAACATAATGATGTAAACCCCGGTAATGCCAAACTCATGCTTAACGGCATTACAGACATCAAACCCATTCATTTTCGGCATCATCACATCCAAAAACACCAAATCTGGTTTCTCAGTCTTGATGGTTTCTAGCGCGTCTTCGCCATTATCAGCCGTCAGCAGTTCCACCCCTTCATCTTCCAATTCTTCTAGGGTTTGCTGCATCAGCAACCGGATGTGCGGTTCGTCATCAACAATCAGAATGCGTTTCATCAGCAGTGTCCTTATGAGTGGCAGGCAAATGGTTGAAGCAATGGTTCAACGTGGCCAATCATGCATACCCCGATTGCTAGAACCTCTCCGCATCTGGGGTTGATTGGGTATGGCCGTATGCCCATAATCTTATACAAGATTATCCTGTCCGGTCAGGTACGCTGGTTGGTCATCTCTGCCCTCACGCTCTCCTCCAATCTTTGTTTCCATGGCCTACGATAACGCCTGCAAAGCCCTCGCCGAACGGTATCCAGAAGCCGTGCTGGGTTGGCTGCTGCCGGAGTTTGCTGGGACAGTGCAACTGCTCAAAACCGAGCTAAACCGGGAACCACTACGGGCTGACTCGATCATCCTGCTGCAAACCTGTGAAACGATTGTCCACCTGGAATTCCAAACCCTGCCGGAATCAACCCCACCCGTGCCGCTACGGATGTTGGACTATGCCACCACCCTGAAGCGACTGTATGGCAAGCCTGTGGTGCAAGTCGTCGTCTTTCTCAAGGAAACCGGGAACGAACAAGCCTTTATCAGTTGTTATCAGGACAGCACGACGACCCATCATTACCGAGTGCTGCGATTGTGGGAACAACCACCAGACACCCTTCTCGCTGTGCCTGCATTGTTGCCCTTTGCCACACTGGCTCAAACGGATACACCCAGCGAGTTATTGCAGGCGGTCGTTAACCAAGTCGCTACAATTGAAGACAATAGTGAGCGACGAGAGATTACCAGTTTTGCGGAGATTTTAGCGGGGTTGCGGTTTCCCAAAGCCTTGATTTATCAACTGTTGCGGGAGGATGTGATGCAGGAATCGGTGATTTACCAGGACATTTTGCAAAAGGGTGAAGCCAGAGGGACTCAGAAAGGACTTCAACAAGGGCTTCAGAAGGGACTTCAACAAGGGTTACGGCAGGGGAAACAGCAAGGCAAGCGGCAGGAAGCGGCGTTATTGGTGTTGCGACTGTTGACGCGCAAGGTAGGACAGTTGGAGCCGGAGTTGCACAAGCGGATTCAACGGTTGTCGTTGACGCGGTTGGAAGCGTTGGGCGAAGCGTTGTTGGATTTTGCCACGATGGAGGATTTGTTGCATTGGTTGGAGCAACAACCTCGACGTAAGCGCAAACAGCCAACGGAATGAGGGTGACAGCAACACAGCGTTGGCAACTTTGCCGTTCTGGAGTTAAATTGCCTAAGCTAGGAGTCTAGAGTAAGCTAGAGGTAAAATTTCTTGAATCGACTCAGCCGTTAAGGTAGCGATCGCTCAATGGTGCCTGCCCCGCTGCCAGTTGCTACCAATGTCAGTTTGCTGTCTGTTTACTCCACCTTTACATTTAGTATTTCCCTGTGCCAAAACCTACTCGCTGGCTATTCCCGATCGCACCCTTACAACTAACTGGGCTACACCTGTTAGCAGCTTTGGGTATTTCTGTCGGATTGGTGACTCAACTGCCTCAACCCGTCCGCAGTCAGGCGTTATTGCCCCGCATTGTAGAATTTGATCCCGATCAAATGACCCGTCAGGGGTTAAGTTTGGCGCAAGAGGCGGCTCAGTTGGCGCAACTGCAACAATTCCAGATGGCGTTGCCCCGGGCTGAGTTGGCCGCTCAGTTAGCCCCCCGCAGTTTTCAGGTGTGGGCATTGCTAGGCAGTTTGTACATTCAGTCACAACGGCTAGACGATGGCATCGTGGCTCTGAAGCAGGCACAGAGCTTGAATACCAAGGAAGCAGCGGTATTGTTTGCCTTAGGGACGGCACATTTCCAAAAGCAGAAGTATCAGGAAGCGGCCAACTACATCCAAGCGGGGTTAAAACTGCGACCCAATACCCCAGGGGCATTGTTTGATTTGGGCAATGCTTACTACATGATGAAACGGTATTCGGATGCGATCGCCCAATACGAAAAAACAGTGCGGCAAGATGCCAAATTTTGGCCAGCGATCAACAACATTGGCCTTGTCGATTATGAGTTGGGGCGGGTGGATGCAGCTCTGAAGCAGTGGCAAAAGGCAGCGGATTTGGAGGCGGATGCAGCAGAACCCCGGTTAGCCTTGGCGATTGTGATCTACTCGCGAGGTGACCAAGAGAAAGGCTTAGCATTGGGAGAAGCGGCACTGAAAATCGATCGCCGATACGCAGAAGTTGCCTTCCTGAAGGAAAATCTCTGGGGAGAAAAACTGTTGGCTGAAGCGAAGAAGTTTTTGGCCATCCCTCGGATTCAGACTGCGATCGCCCAACTGAAGGAGCAAGCCGCCGACTCATCCCGCTAAATCGAGTGTGAATGGTTATATCCGTCCTATATATCTAAATATCTAACCTCCTGACAATCGCTCACCCATTTAGTCGTCATTATCATCATTTACTGGTCAACCCCTACTCGACTATCCTAGCTAGACCGTAACCATAGCAGTATGGCAACCGAATTGTCGCTAACCCTGGAAGGAATTTCCCCGGTTTCCAGATTCCGTGCCTAGAATGTAGGCATATGATGTGACGGCTAATGTGGCAGTGGTAGTGACAGACCCGCAGGCTAGAGGTAGAGTGCATGAGTCGTGAGGAAGCGAAAGCGATCGCCCAAGAATTCAGGCTCCAAATCATCATTCTGACACTATTTGTCGGGGTGTTTTGGAGCGTAGAAGTTGTAGACACCATACTGCACGGCAGTTTGGATCAATTCGGCATTGTTCCCCGGAACCTGATTGGCTTACGTGGAATTTTGTTTGCCCCATTCCTCCATGCCAATTTCCGCCATTTAATCGCCAACACCGTGCCCTTTGTTACCCTGGGCTGGTTGGTGATGTTGCGCCACACCTCCGATTTTTTTGTCGTCACCGCCATTTCCATGCTGGTTGGTGGCATGGGTACGTGGTTGATCGGTTCACGAGGCTTTCACATTGGAGCCAGCGGCGTGATTTTTGGCTATCTGGGGTTTCTGCTGTCACGGGGCTATTTTGAGCGCAAGATTAGTTCGATGCTGCTCTCAGTGATGATTGGCCTGCTCTATGGCGGGTTACTGTGGGGCGTGTTGCCCAACCAACCCAATGTCTCCTGGGAGGGACATTTATTTGGGTTTATCGGCGGTGCGATCGCTGCCAAGTTCCTGGCTGAACGAACAATTGATGATTACGATCTTTAATAGACCTCTTGCACATTGCATGAAAGTCAATTGTTGGGTTGCCAAGATCTTCGCCCTCACCCTTTTCTTGTATGCCCGAAGGGCTTTAAGCCCTCTCCCAAACTTGGGAGAGGGACTTTGAATCCGGATCCCCTTCTCCCAAATTTGGGAGAAGGGGTCGGGGGATAAGGGCGAGGATTGGCGGTGTAGAACCTAATTTGCAAGAGGTCTAATGATTCGATGGTGATGCCATGGGTCTAAACCGACCCTTGACAGGGGGCGTAAGCACAACTCGACGCAGTAAATCGAGGGAAAATGGTTCCTGGCGATTCCAAGGCAGCAACGACAACATCCGAGCTAAGGGGCAGTAACCCCAAAACAGATTGGTGGCGAGGCCAACGGTGGTGATGTACATGAAAATCTGCATGTGAGGCACGTAAGTCCCGATCGCTACCCAGACCACATAGGCCAGCCGCACTTGCACCGGAAAGGCCAACGGGTGGAACCGTTCCAGCCCAATAAACAGCAGCGCGTGGGCACCGGAACAATAAACCACCACCTCGTACCATTGCCGTTGCACCAATCCGCCCAGTAAGCCGAGCCAAGTGATCAACCAAAGTGTCCAGATCAGTTTGCGCCGCCAAGTTGGACTGGCTGGCAGTCTGTCTGGCGAGGGGGATGCTTTTGGGGTGTGATCGATCATGACGGGGGCGGCTTTAGAGTCAAGACTTGGCTAACTGGATCGTCCTGCTTTTCCACCAATACTAACCAATCTTCACCAGCCTAGGCTGAACTCTCCTCCCGTTGCATGATGTAGAAGACATAGCCATAGTAGCCG
>CAZJZR010000339.1:0-4954 GCA_964550475.1 uncultured bacterium | reverse complement strand
TCCCCAATGCCTACACCTTTGCCATGCGCGGCAAACAACCCTTCATGGTGATTCACACCTCGTTGATTGAGTTGCTGAATCCAGAGGAAATCCAAGCGGTGATGGCGCACGAGTTGGGGCATTTGAAATGTGACCACAGCGTTTATCTCACCTTAGCGAATTTGTTGGTTTTGGCAGCCGGAACTTTGCCTGTTTGGGGCGGTGTGATTGCCCAAAATTTGCGATCGCAATTAATGGCCTGGGTGCGCTGTGCTGAACTGACCTGCGATCGCGCCGCCCTGCTCGTCGCCCAAGACCCCAAAATCGTCGTCTCGGTCTTGATGAAACTGACCGGAGGTTCACCCTCCCTCGCGCCTCAGTTGAACGTCGATGCCTTTCTGGCACAAGCCCGCACCTACGAAATCGCCAGCAACAGCCAGTTAGCCGAAATTCTCCAACAAGCGCAAAACCTGAACCTCAGCCATCCCGTTCCAGTGCTGCGGGCACGGGAGATCGACCGTTGGGCAGACAGCCAAGCTTACCAAGGCTTGATTCACCAACGCCGCTTCGCCAACGCCGCCAAACCCAGATAACTCCCAGATTGTCACGATTCATCGCAGGGTTGCGATCGAGCAAGTCCTATTCCCTCCGGTCAATCCAGTGCATCGGAGTCGTGTCGAGATGGGCTATATGTAATTTGAGATACAGAATCAATCCCCTAAATCCTAAATAGTAAGGCGATGATAGGTTATCTTGCTGCGGTATAGACTGCTACGTTATTACCTTACTTTGCTGTGGTCAAAATAGCGATAGTAATGCTTAATTCTTTGGTCATAGACCTATTTCTTTGAGCATAAATCGTGGGTGGTGAACAGAGTTAAATCGCAACATCATCAGCACAATTCTTTTTCAGACTTCAAGTTGATTAATCCTGTCGTGTTGAATCTAATACGCCTAGAAATATGGTTTTAATAATTCCAAATTCTGGGATAGGGCGGGAATACCCTAAGAAGATGTTTTAAAAGTTTTGTTTTAAGTCATTTTGGCGACTCAAGTTGCTACTCCAAGATCACAAATATTGACCAACGTGGCTAATTTATGGGGTTCGTAGTCATGGTTTTGACCATCCTTCCCTTTGCGAATACCCTCTCAATCATGGGTGATGGAATCAACAACAGATCCAAGAATGATCTCGCAACAAATGATCTGGCAACCGTTAAATAGGCATAAATAGGTAGAAACCCCTGCCAATTTTTTTTCAATAAACGCCAACATAAAATTCACAAGAAAGTTCGGATGTAACCAGAATATCTAGAAAACAGTTATAGGGCTTGGACAATTTGAGTTGAAATGCAGCGGCTAGATTCACCAATTCTGATTCGCATTAATTCCTCTGGCATCAATTAAGATTTTAATCAGCATTCTAACCGTGTAGTCTAGATGCAATTCCGATCTCAACTATTAACTTTTCTCAGTTAATTTATCTGAATTAATTAGTCTCAATAATTTGGCTCAGTTTGTCGTCTAGTAATTTTCGTTGAGAAAATTACCTGCAAGGAGTCATTTAACGTATCAAGGACTACCATCTGTAATCTTTGCTTACAGCAAATTACTGAGAGACTGGTTTAAAAGTTAATTTTGCCTGCGCTTTGGACAGGCAAAATTAACCTTCTAGACACCTTTTAAATCTAGACACCTTTTAAAGCAGCCTCTGTGCTTCATCGAGATCAAATGTGTTGTAGGAGTAAATTGGCATGGGTCGGCGAAGTCGTTTATGGCATCGTCTGTTAGCGTTGGCGATCGGTTCCCTGGTATTTGCTATTTGTGGGCCAACTTTAGCTCAATCCACGGAACCCCTCACCGTCGAAGCATTACAGAATACGGTCAACACAAATACGCTGTATTTACAGCGTTCCATTGATACAACCTGGGTTTTACTATCCGGATTCCTAGTCTTTTTTATGCAGACCGGATTTGCCTTATTAGAGGCAGGTTTAGTACGCCAAACGGGTGTGGTCAATACCCTGATGGAAAATTTTATTGATGCTGCCGTCACGATTGTGATTTGGTGGGCGGTGGGCTTTGGTGTGGCCTTTGGTACCAGTGCTGGGGGCGTGATCGGTACTGATAATTTCTTTCTGCATAATGCCATCAACTTTGCGGCTGTCGCTGATCCATCGCGCATGGCGGATACCTTGATGGGCAATACGGCCTATTACGCCATGGGTGCTGGTGGTTCAAATACCCACCTGAATACCCTGACTTTGTTTTTCTTCCAATTCGCCTTTGCGGCCACCGCCAGTACCATCACCACGGGTTCGATGGCCGAGCGCACCGACTTCTTAGGCGATCTGATCTACACCTCGATCATGGCTGCCATCAGCTACCCGATTGTTGTGCATTGGGTCTGGAACAGTGGCGGTTGGTTAGCCAAGATGGGCTATCACGATTTTGCTGGAAGTTCAGTCGTCCACGCTGTGGGCGGATGGACAGCATTGATGGGTGGTTTTTTGCTTGGCCCTCGCTCCAACCGAATTTGGGATCAGCCGCCACCGCCGCATAACCTTGGATTTGCCACACTGGGCACGATGATTCTCTGGTTTGGCTGGTATGGGTTTAATCCGGGGTCTACCTTGGGGATGGGCAATCCTGGTTTAAGTGCCCTGGTTGTGGTCAACACTACCTTATCGGCAGGGGCAGGTGCGATCGCGGCCATGCTGTACGTCTTTTACCGCACGGGTAAATGGCATTTATTTTGTACCCTGAACGGTTCCTTGGCCGGATTAGTCGCGATTACCGCTGGTTGTGCCTTTGTGGCTCCTTGGGCAGCGGTAGTGATTGGGCTGACGGCTGGGGTGCTGGCGATCGCGGTGGTGGATTTCATTGAATCGCTGCAAATTGATGATCCCGTGGGAGCGTTTGGGGTGCATGGAGCCTGTGGCACCATGGGCACCTTAGCGGTCGGGTTTCTGGCGCAACCCCAACTCACCAGTACAGGCAAAGGTGGCTTATTCTTAACGGGAACTAGCGATCTCCTGGTGACACAAGCAATTGGCGTGTTGGCAATTATTGGTTTCACCATTTTCTTTTCCCTGGGGCTGTTTTCAGCCTTAAAGGTATTTGGCCGATTGCGGGTCAATTCCAGAGCCGACAAAATTGGCATTGACCTTTATGAACACGGAGCCTCAGCATGGCCGGATGTTTATCCCATTGAACATCAACGACCGGATTAAGTGTTTGAACCGGATTAACGGATTGAACGAACCCATTCAGATTGCCTCCCGGAGAGCTTGTCGTTACCCACGTTTCTTGAAACGCATAGACCACAAGCCGTTCCCATTCTTCCGGTAGCAATATCCTCCAACTCCTTCTCCCCCTAAGCCCTGTGGGTAGGCTCAGCCAACGACAAGCTCAGGGATTGGGGAGAAGGAGGGCTACACCCCTAAATTTCTTCCGGAATTGCTTGGCGTGGAGCGACTGCCACACCAAATGCCACACTAAAGCTGGCCAAGCCAGTTCATACCTTCCAGGGGATAGCTGGGATTGGGCATTGTTGGGTTAAGTATTGAGTTTAGTTACAAATACCGATAGAAAGTAACAGCGGCTACAGGGACGAGGGCTGAAATTTTATTTGATACTGAAAGGTGCTTTCTTGCGTGCAACCTTTGGGTTATCGCATGGAGTGTCTCATAGTGCCAATGATCGCCCAAATGCTGTTACCCAAACAGCATGGCGTGCACCAACCATACCTTGAGTGTGGGGTTGGCTGAAGTTGGGCGATCGCCCATAACTTTGCGCCCACAACGTTAGTCCTAACCGTTCACTTCCCTTTAGGAACAAGCGGGTACAGCCCGCAATACGTTTCCCCTGAGGCGATCTGAACAATTACTTTGATCGAATCCCTAATTTCTTTTTTATTTTTTAAGCAGTTTGCCCTTTGCAAATTCCTAGATAACTGGGTTTGAATTGATCCTGAAGCGTCAATTTCTGAACTCTCATTTTTAAAATCGTCAGCTTAAATTCATTCAACAGTTCTGTCTAACTTGGTAGCTAGCCATGACTAATTCGCAGAAGTTGGTTTTGATGGTTCAACCGTCAAAGCTTCAGGGGTTAATCTGGCAGACTGTGCTGAAGTCTCAAGGACTTTCTGTGCTGATGGAGTCACCAGATGCTGACCTAATGGACACCATTAGTCAAATTTCAGGAGCCGGATTAAATCTACCGGATTTACTCTTAGTCGATGTGCGGATCCAAAATCTCAATCCCTATGCCTTTTGTCGCTGGTGTCGGGAAGAACATCCAGAATTAAAAATTATTCTGACCAATGGTGCCCAAAAGGAAATTTCCCAACCGGAACGTCAATGGGCAGTACACCAAGGTGCTGCCGACTTGCTTCCAGCGTTTCAACCGGATAATTTGGCGACTTGCGTAGCGGATAGTGTGCGGCGGGTTTTGGAGATTTTGGAAGATCATCCGTTAAATAATGCAGCGTTAATCTCTGTTTTGTTAGCGATGAAGCGCGAATTGGATGCGCGGCGATTTGCCACGTTTAATAATTTGCAAGAGCCGACTACTTCGCCCATCGTGGCAGAGCGGAACGGTTACGCCAATCCCATGCCTGTTAAATCGGAACTGAAGCGGAATGAAAAGATCATCCCGATCTCCAGTCCGCCACCAGTGCAAACTGCCGCTTTTGAGCCGGAAGACGAGGAGATTACGCAAGTGGAACCTTTGCCCCCAGAGCCAAAGCGAGAAGCCAAAAAATCGCCGCCACCGAAACGCGGATATCGCGGCATCACTTTCTGATCGCAATTTTGTGATAAGGCATTGGTCTGTGATCATGCCTTGCTTCGGCAATGGCGAACAGTGTTCCTATAGTGGTGGTTTAACCGTCAGATCCGTCTCAAGCATTGTCTAGGGTCAACATAGCCACAGAAGAAACCAGTTTTGGTTGTACACAGCTCAGAATAGGGAT
>CAZJZR010000338.1:0-4957 GCA_964550475.1 uncultured bacterium | reverse complement strand
GGCTTGGATGTGGATCAGCCGCGCAACCTCGCCAAATCGGTAACGGTGGAGTAAGCAATAGTGAGGACAGCAAGAGCGACTCAAAGAAGGTTGAGAAAGCTTTAGGACACTTCGATTAATCTGGGATGGGGGCAGTTTAACTGCCCCAAGCGAAACACCGAATTGTGTAGGATGCGTTACGGCAATCGCCTTTAGCGTAGCCATGCCCGTAGGGCTATACGCATCCTACGCAAGAATTACAGGTTATTAACGCCAAGATCCCGACTAACCCTAGCTATCGGTTAAAATCGGCTAGCGTTTGTCCAAGCTAGTTGTTGTGGAAGGGAATGAGCAAACAGCCCAATTGGATGACAGTTGCAGAGTCCAACTTTACGTGGGAACGGGAAGCTCTGGAATTTGTCCGCAAGCAATTCCCCTGCCAAGAGCCATACTGGGCTTGGACAAATTTTGAGTTTATTGCCAACGATGGCAGTATTAACGAAGTTGACCTGCTGGTCTTCTCTCCCCAAGGTTTCTTTCTAATAGAGATCAAGAGCCGCCCTGGTAAGTTGTTTGGAGACGCGGGGACTTGGTTCTGGGAGAACGACGGTAAGCTGGTCACAGATGATAACCCCCTGATTGGGGCCAATCGTAAAGCCAAGAAGCTGAGATCCCTGCTGGAGAAGCAGAGAGCCTGTAGGCAACGTAGCCAATTTCCTTTTATTGAGGCTCTCGTGTTTTGCTCTGCTCCAGACCTCCGTTGCGAATTAACGGGAACTGCTCGCTATAAGGTCTGTCTTCGAGACCGGGAGGCGGAGGGGAATAAGCCTGCCCGTGCTGGAATTCTGGCTGCGATTAAGCGGCGCGAGTGCCCTGGATTAGACCCTACGCCAAGAGGAACCTACGATCGCCCCACGCTGCGAATGATCTATCAAGCGATGGAACAGGCGGGGATTCGCCCTTCCCAGCGGCAGCGAAAAGTGGGCGATTATGTTCTGGACAAGATTATTAATGAAGGACTGGGTTATCAGGACTGGAAAGCGACCCATGCTCAGTTGTCAAATACAAAACGGCGGGTGCGGCTTTACCTAGTCAGAACAGAGTCTGCCGCAGCCGATCGCGAACGGATTGAGCGGGCAGCAAAACGGGAGTTCCAAATTCTGGAAACCCTGCAACATCCAGGGATTCCCCGAACCTACGGCTTTACTGAGCACGAGTTAGGGCCTGCCTTAATTCTGGACTATGATCCTCGGTCGATGCGCCTCGATCATTACTTGGCACAGAAAAAAGACTCCCTGAGTGTAGATGTGCGGTTAGACCTGATGCGACAAATCGCCGAGGTGATTCGCTTTGTCCATGAGAAGCGCGCAATTCACCGAGGATTGTGTCCTCAAAGTATTTATGTGGTTGAATCTTCGCCGAACCGCCCTCAAATTAAAGTGTTCAATTGGCAGTCAGGCTACCGAGCGGGTTCTGTTACGCCAGGGGCTTCTCAGGAAGTGACCGCAACCAGCCATGTCGATCGCTTGGTCGATGATGCCAGTACTGCCTATCTCGCACCGGAAGCGATCGCCGACCCAACTGTTTTGGGTGAGCATCTGGATATTTTTTCTTTGGGAGCGATCGCCTTTCTCCTGTTTGGGGGAGAAGCTCCGGCTGCGGATGGCTTGGAGTTGGGTGAAAAACTGCGAGAGACCAAAGGACTCCAGATCAGTTCGGTGTTGAATGGGGCACCGCAAAGTCTGCAAATCTTAATTCAAGACAGTACGCATCCAGTAGTTGACTACCGCACAGAGATGGTTGCAGAGTTCCTGAGTCAACTGGATAAGGTTGAAGAGGAATTAACTGCACCAGAACACAATCTGGTTGAGAATCCCAACGATGCCCAGCAGGGCGATGTGCTGCCGGGTGGCTTGACGGTGATTAAACGACTGGGACAGGGAGCGACTTCTGTGGGGTTACTGGTCGAGAACCAGGGTCAGTGGTTTGTGCTGAAGGTTGCCAATGACCCAGAACACAATCAACGCCTCAAAAACGAAGCGGAAGTGCTGCAACAGTTCCGCCATTCGCACATTGTTGAATATTGTGGGTCAGTGGAGATCGGCAATCGAGTCGGGTTCTTGATGCAACCGGTGCTGGTGCAACGGAAGGGGGAGCAACAGGTTGAGACGCTGGGGCAACGGTTACGGAAGGAAGGGCGGTTACATATTGACCTATTGCAGCGATTTGGCGAAGATTTGCTGGGGGTGGTCAACTATTTAGAAGAACAGGGGATTGACCATCGAGATATTAAGCCGGATAACATCGCGATCGGTCAGGTTGGCCGAGGGGATAAGCTGCATCTGGTGCTGTTTGACTTTTCCCTGTCCCGCACGCCGATCGATAACATTCGGGCAGGCACGACCGGGTATTTAGACCCCCTACTCCCCCTCCGGAAGCCACCGCGCTGGGATCTGGATGCCGAACGGTATGCGGCAGCGGCCACCCTGTATGAAATGGCGACGGGTACGCTACCCATCTGGGGAGACGGCAGTAGTGATCCCTCCTATCTGGACTGCGAAATTACGATTGAGCCGGAGTTGTTTGAGGCAAACCTGCGCGATCGCCTCTCTGAGTTTTTCCGCAAGGCATTCCGCCGCAATCTGGAGGAACGGTTTGACAATGCCGAACAAATGCTGCGAGCGTGGCGGCATTGTTTTGAGGGGATTGAGCAGCCAGGTTCGCTACTGGATGCCGACGATGAATCCGTTTTGCAGGAACTTTTGGCGAATGCAACTTACGATACGCCGATTTTGGAACTGGGGCTGGGGGCAAGAGCAACGAATGCCCTGGATCGGATTAACATCCTCACCGTGCGGGATTTGCTGACCGCACCACCAAGATTTCTGGCGCGTTTACCGGGGGTAGGGAATCAAACCCGCCGAGAGATTAGTACAGCGGTGAAGCTGTTGCGAAATCAATTGGGAAAACCCAGTACTCCTGATGACAGTGACGATGACGTGAGCAGCGATGGCAACGTCTCTGACCCTGGCAAGCTGGATGTGGATCGGTTACTGCACCGAATTACCAGAACCAGTGCGAAGGATGGCGACTCTGCCCACCGCACCCTCTATGCCCTGTTGGGATTAGATCCGGAATTTCAGCCGGGATGGGCAAGCCAGTCGGAGATTGCGGAGTACCTGAACCTGAGCCGGGGCAGAATTGGGCAACTGGTTGGGAAGTTGCAGCGCAAATGGACAAAAGACCCATCGATTACTCGGTTACGCAATGACCTGACGGATATTTTGAAGCGGGCGGGTGGTGTGATGTCTGCGGCAGAACTGGCGATCGCCATCCTGGTGGCTCGTGGTTCGCTTCAGGAGGATCAGCAGCAGCGTTTGCGGTGTGCCAGAGCGGTGTTGCGGGCAGCGGTGGAAGCAGAACGGACGAAAGTGAATCCCAATTTCTTGATTCAGCGGGATGGCGATCGCGTCATTGTGGCGATCAGTTCGGAATTGGCCAACTATGCCCGTCGATTGGCAGACGTTGCGGATCAGCTTGCCAATGAAGACCCGCTGGTTTCTCCGGTGCGGGCCATTCAGCTTTTGCGGGAGGTGTCCCCTCCGGTGGGAGCAATGGCTCTGATTGAAACGATGACGGACAATCGCGTCTTGCGGCTGGCCGCAGCGGTGTCTCGGCAGGCGGCGGTTTCCAGTCGGCAGGAAATCTATCAACGCGGGATGGCAGCCGATCGCGCCCTGCGACTTTCTCAGGGTGCTCTGCTGGGCGTACCGTTTCTAACGGTGCAGCAAGTTCGCCAACGGGTCAGCAGCCGTTATCCGGATGCGGCTCCGCTGCCCGATCGCCCCTCCCTCGACAGTTTGCTGCGGGAGATTATGCCAGACCTGGTTTGGGATCAGATGGCAAATAGCGGGCAGGGGTGCTATGTCAACCAGGTAAAAGAATTGGCTTCGGTGACAAGCAGTACGGTGCTGTCTCGCTTCTCCACTGCACCGGGACAGCTAGAGCCAGGGGAGATTACGCCAGAGATTGCTGATGCCCGCCAGTTTGAGGAACGGCTTCAGCGCGGCATTCAGGAAGGGGCGTTTCTGGCGTTACTGGTGCATCCCCAACAGTATCAACAAGCCTATACGGAATTGTGCCGCCGCTTACCCGTGAAGTTGGTGGACTTTGAGGGGTTATTCATTGACACCCTGCGGCAGGTGGCCGAGAAAGCCAAGGTGAATTGGGATCTGGTGCTGAAAACGGATGCTGCTCCAGATCAGGGGGATTGGGATAAGCTGATGTTGCTGGTGGGGCGAACTATGCCACTGGTAGAAACGCAACTCTCGGCAACTGACCAAACCATTTTGTTGATCTACACCGGATTGCTGGCGCGGTATGACCAGATGACGATGCTGGAACGGTTGCGCGAACGGGTGGGGCGAGCCGATGGGATTCCAGGGTTGTGGTTGCTACTGCCGAATGATCAGCAAGCGGTGATTCATGGGCAGGCGGTGCCGTTGCTGAGTCCAGGACAACGGGCACGCATCCCAGACCAGTGGCTTCGTAATGGGCATCGATCAAGTAATGGGCATCGGGCATCGGCACGATCGGTTGATAACCTGAGTTCGGGATAAAAGATTGTGCGAATATGCCCTGGCGAGAGGTTAACGTTTCGTTTGGTAGATCTAAACCACAGCGATAGATCTGCGTAGGGGCAGGTTTTGCCGTCAAATTAACAATCATAGCGAGAGTTTCTCTGCTAAACCTGCCCCTACACCTCGCGGAACTCAACCAGAGGGGTCTGGCTTTGCGTCACATCTGGAGGCATGACCTTACATCTGATCACATATTGCCGTGTCTCTACAGATAGCGGTTGAGGTAGGTGATTACCCTGCAAGTCCCTTAGTATTGAATAAGGCTCACTGACTAAAGTGCAATCGTAAGTATTCAGGTAGCCGAATCTAGGGCGCGGAAACCGCGCCCCTACACACCA
>CAZJZR010000337.1:0-4959 GCA_964550475.1 uncultured bacterium | reverse complement strand
CGGCGGGGGATGGGGATGATGGCCAGGATCAGGCTGGGGCGGACGTGGACGTGGATGGGGAGCATGAACTGGGATCGCTGGCAGTTCTCAGTTGGTTGGGGTTTGGTCGTGCGCCGTTGTTGCTGCTGTTGGCGGTGGATCTGAGCCTGTGGGGGATGGTTGGCTGGTTGGCGAATGTGCTGTTGGGCAGTTGGCTGGGGGCAATGCCAAATGGCCTGTTGGCGGCTCTGGTGTTGGGTGGCAGCTTTGCGATCGCTCTCTACGGTGGCAGTCTGGTGGCTAAACCATTAGCGGCGATTTTTGCCACCTTTGGCGAAGATGTGGGCGGCGATCGGCTGATTGGTTGCATTGGCACGGTCACTTCAGCCACCGTGCCTGCGGTCAAGGAAAATCGGATTGGGCAAGTTGATGTGGTGGATGCGGTGGGGAATCGCCTCAGCATTAACGCCATGACTCCTGACTGGGCAACCCTGCGACCCCGCGTTGGACAGGCGATCGTGGTGATTGATCGGCTGACCTCGACGAACAATCTGGATACTTATTTAGTGATTCTCCAAGATAGTGCCGATCAAGAGCGGTGGTTGCATCAGGGCGGCTAGTGCCCTGTCATTTGATTATTTACTGTCATTTGATTATTTATAAGTTAGTGTTTGGGGATTGAGTTCTCGCAAATCCCAACACAGCAGCGTGGCAAAGCGATCGCAATGTTCACGAGCGACGATGAGATAGACCTTACCATTACTACAACGAGCTGTCATCGTTCCTTCGCCATACTCTTTCGTAATCGGCTGAACCTGTCCACACGGACGGGCGTGCAGGAACAAAATCCGCTGCGATCGCTGCCGTTCACTCAACCCACGAATCTGGAAAAACTGACCAACTCCCCAAATGGTGGCGATCAGACCAAGGATCAGCAGGATGGCTGCTGGTTGACGATGGGACATGCACAAGACTCCACTGGGCAATGCCGTGCTAAGGTTGAATCGCCCTCTCAGGTTGAATTGATTGAATCAGGGGCAGTAAGGCTTGGTTTAATCGGGTGTAGCCATCGGCATTTAAATGCAACTCATCCAGTTGATATTGGCGTAACCCGACCCCTTGCGAGTTCGCTAACAACGGCACCGTATCCAAAACAAAGGTGCGATCGCCCCGGAGACTGTTGATGTAGGCATTGACTTGGTTAACAGCGGGTGCGATCGCATCTGACCAGACTAAACGACGAGCCAGTGGAACCTCGCCCACGGGAAAGATGGTGCTAATGATAGCCACGGCACCCATGGCATGGGTTGCCGCAACGATGTGTTGAATATTGGCTTGGCAGTTGGCAATAATCGCCGCCTGTTGGTCGGGTAATAACGGAATGGTTTTCAGGTCATTAATTCCCACTTGAATCACCACAACGTCAGGCTTTAATGGTTGAACGTGATGGATAAAGCGTTGCCGGACTTGGGCAGAGGTTTGACCAGAAATGCCGCGATTAATCCATTCATAGTCAGTTTGGGGTAACTGAGCGGGAAACTGCCAATTTTCGGCTCTGGAATCGCCAAAGCTGACCACCCGAATTTTGGTGGGCGATCGCGGCGGCACCGACGTGACAGGATACTGACTCAGCCCCAACGGATCTAACCGAGTTTGATTCAGTTCTGTGTAATACCGTCGTAGTTGTCGGTACAGTTGCCAACTCAACAGCAGAGACAGGATCAGTAACAGCCCTCCGGCCACCGTGATCACCAGCCGCAGTCGTGTGAATCGCATAGGTAGACGTTGAAGAAACATCAACCCAGCTTAACCATCAACCCAGTTTAATTGATGCAACCAAAAGGCTGTTACGGTCATCTCAACTTAGAGACTCAGATAAACATCTCGTAACCGTTCACTCCCCCTTGGGGACTTGCGGAAAAATAATATCCCCGACACGGCATTGCCGTGTCCCTACACTATTTATTTGCAGATTATTTGCAGATCCCTTGGGGGAGTGAACGGTTACCCTCTAACCTTGGACTAAGGGAATGGTAATCAGAAATTCGGTGCCGTGGCCGGGGCTAGAGAGGCATTGCAAATTGCCTTGGTGCTTGTCCACCACCACTTGATAACTGATGGATAGACCCAGCCCAGTGCCTTTGCCGATGGGTTTGGTGGTGAAAAAGGGTTCAAACAGGCGATGTTGCACCTCTTCGGGAATGCCGGGGCCATTGTCGGCGATCGCGATGTTCACCCATTGTTGATCTGCCATGCGCGTGCGAATGGTGATCGTTGGTTTGGGGCTAGCGGGGTTGGCATCAGCGGTGTTGTAGAATTCCTCCAAAGCATCGATCGCATTACTAAGAATGTTCATAAACACTTGATTCAGTTGCCCCGCATAACAAACCACCTGCGGTAAATCGCCATAGTCCCGAATCACCTCAATCGCCACATGGTCAGGGCGCGGTTTAATCCGGTTGTGCAAGATCAACAACGTATTATCAATCCCCTCGTGGATGTTGACGGGTTTCATGTCCGCCTCATCCAACCGGGAGAAGTTCCGCAGCGACAGGACAATTTGGTGGATGCGATCGGCTCCAATCTTCATCGAGTTGAGCAGTTTGGGCAAATCCGCCACCAAAAAGTCCAACTCGATCGTTTCAATTTGCTCCAAAATGGCGGCGGGTGGATTGGGGTAATGGCTTTGGTAAGCCGCAATCAACGCCAACAAGTCTTCAATATATTGACTGGCATAACTCAAATTGCCATAGATGAAGTTGACCGGATTGTTGATTTCGTGCGCCACTCCCGCCACCAATTGCCCCAACGCCGACATCTTTTCCGACTGGATCAGATGGGTTTGGGTATTGCGGAGTTGATTCAGCGTCGTTTCCAACTGGCACGTCCGTTGGTTCAGTTTGGCGGCGGCTTTGTGTAAAGCATCCTCCGTTTGTTGGCGATCGCAAATTTCTTGCCGCAACAACTCATTGGAGCGCGACAGAGCCGCCGTCCGTTCCGCCACGCGCAGTTCCAACTCCTCATAGGCATTTTGCAGATCCAGCTCCGCCCGTTTGCGAGCCGTAATGTCTTGGGTAACCTTGGCAAACCCGCGCAAATTGCCTTCCTCATCCCGCAGTGCCGTCACCACGGCATTCACCCAAAACAAACTGCCATCTTTCCGCAACCGTTGGCTTTCATCCTCAAACCGTCCCAATTCCGCCGCCAACAGCAGTTCACGGGCGGGTTTCCCCGCTGCCACATCCTCGGACGTATAAAAGATCGAGACATGCTGCCCCATCACCTCTTCTTCCGAATAGCCGCTAATCCGCTCCACGCCCTGATTCCAGCTAATAATATGCCCTTCTAAATCCAGCATATAGATGGCATAGTCCTTAATGCTTTCCACCAGACAGCGCACCCGTTCTTCGCTGTCCCACAGGGCTTGTTTAGCCAGTTTGCGATCGGTGATGTCCCGTGCCATCAGGTAGAAGCACTTGTGTTTGGCAACGGCGATCGCGTTCCACTTCAACCAGCGGTAACTGCCATCCCGACAGCGATACCGTGCCTCAAACACCACACTGTCTTCCGCTCTCAGCTTCCGTTTCAACGGGCGAACAATCTTCGGCACCATTTTCTGCAACAGAGCCACCGTCGCCTCCAAGTCTTCTGGATGCACAAACTCCGTCCATGGTTGTGCCATCAGTTCTTGGGAGGTAAAGCCTAAAACCGCTTGCCAGGTTGGATTCAGCCGCTTCAGATACCCATCAAACCCCAACACACACAGGAAATCGAGGGAGAGATGGAAGAAGGGGCTGAAGTCAAAGTCAGCGGCATGGCTGGAGTTGGCACCAGCATAACCCTGAGTACCCATATCAGCGGGATCGAAAAACGACGAAGTTGAAAGCATTGGACTCTATATCAAAATCAGATCAACAGGAGCAGGACAGGGCTGGGAGATTGGGTTGAAAAGGTGTCTACAAAGTTGATGCAAGGAAAAATCAACTTTTCAAGCACACGGTATAAAACGCACTCTTGCGAGGTGGGAGGTACTCAAGTCGCCCAAATTGGGAAATCCTGGTGTCCGCACTTCGCCGAGGGGAATAACCTAAGCAAGACACTCAATCAATGGCAACAGGGGAATCGGATGATCAAAACATGGTCAGGAATTCCGAATGCTCGTACTGCTAATCCGCCTGCTGGTTGAGCCAGCACTAGGGGAATAGTCCATCCATGAAAATCAACTTTTAAAGCACCTTCTAGATTGCTAGCAGCTTGCAGACAGCTTGCTAGAACTGAACTGTTCACCTTTGCGAGGGAAAGTACTACGGGTTATGCCCACTGCTCCCCCGACGAAGCGTGAACAGTAACGCTGGAACTACTCATCACCGCTGCATCTACGGAATACCGAAGACAATGGCTCAAGCACAAACCATCGTCCGAAGCACTAGCCCGAAGCACTAGCCCGATTCGCTAGCGGCCAAAAGGTGCTGTCAATGCTTGAGTTGGAAACCAAAAGGAAATTTTAAAAATGTGGTTATAAATTGAGTCAAAGATTGTCAACTGATTGCAACGGAATCGCAAGTTAAATTAAGAAAAAGCTGTAAAAGTTTAAGATTAGTTACGAAATTTTCAGGATAGATATCAGGATAAATAGAGCGGGTGTGCGATCGCCCAAAGGCGGAATGGCGCACCAGTTACCCCTCATCAGCCATGACAAACGTTTAATGACAGCCGTTTAAGACAGCCGTTGGGTAATTAAACGTGGTGATTAAACCGTGGGTTGTCTAGCTGTTGGTCAAGGGATGGCGAGGAGTGTTAGCCACAAAAGCCTCAGCGTCATAATTGGCGTGAGGGCTGTGGGGTGAATCGGAGTAGTTGATCGGGTCAGGGGCAAACCCGTATTTTTACGTCCGTGATTTAACGTGGGAGATTTCTTAATGTGGATATGAAAATATCTTAAAAGCAGTAACGAAATAAAAAACATTCTGATTGATTAAG
>CAZJZR010000336.1:0-4974 GCA_964550475.1 uncultured bacterium | reverse complement strand
ATGGTGCCCCGGTCATACACCAAGTTGAATTCGACATACCGACCGCGACGGTACAGTTGGAATTGCCGTTCGCGATCGCCATACTCATGGTTGCGACGACGTTCCACAATCGGCACATAAGCAGGCAAGAAAGCATCACCACAGGTTTGCACAAACGCAAACAGGTCTTCCCAGGTGCGGCCTTTCACAGGGCCAACGGCGTTGCTGTGTTGCGCCGCAGCGGTGGTGTGGTTGGCACCGGGATAGGCTAGGGGATAAAGCACGCCTTCCGAGTCTTGGTAGTCAAAGAAAATGCCGCCAACGCCGCGTGTTTCGCCCCGATGTTTCAGGTAGAAATATTCGTCACACCAGAGCTTGAAGGTGGGGTAATACTCTGGGTGGTGGGCATCACAGGCTTGCTTAAAGGTGCGATGGAAGTGGACAGCATCTTCAGCAAAGGGGTAGTAAGGGGTGAGATCGGCTCCACCGCCAAACCACCAAACGGGACCCGCTTCAAAGTAACGATAGTTGAGGTGGACGGTGGGAATGTAGGGACTGCGGGGATGCAGCACCATGGATGTGCCTGTGGCGTAGAATCCATGACCAGAGGCTTCTGGGCGTTGGCTGAGGATGGCGGGAGGCAAATGACTCCCCCACACTTCGGAGAAATTCACCCCAGCTTGTTCAAAGACACCACCTGCCTTTAAGACCCGCGATCGCCCACCGCCGCCTTCTGGCCGTTCCCAGGAATCTTCATGGAAGGTTGCTTGCCCATCTGCTTCCTCTAAGCCCCGACAAATTTTGTCTTGTAGCGACTTCATAAATTGACTGACTCGTTGCTTGGAATCAGCCGGGGGAAGGTTAGTAACGACTTTACGTTCGGGTGTTAAAGATGCAGTCATACGTTTGGAATTGCCGATCTGGAAACGTGGAACTGAGGAGAATTAATGTATATCGAGCTGTTGTATATCTAGCTATTGAGCAAACTGTTCATCAAAAGCCAAATAAGCCTATAACTTCAGCTTGAAGTCATAGAGCTATAACTATGGAGTGATGAAATACAAGTCGTTACCTAGATTAGCTTGAATGGGGCGTTCATCTAGATGAAGCTATGTAAAGTATATAAATCTTTGTAACTGAGTTTGTCACTAAGCTGCATTATTCACGACAATTTACCGAAAACACAGAAAAACTTAGGTATCGTAGGGTGCCGTATAGCCTACGGCATACAAGAAAAGCAAAGCGTAACGCACCCTACAGATTGTCTGTAAAATGTCATGAATTATCCAGGCTAAGTTGTAGTCGCTGAGTTATGGAAATGACTGCCATGCCATCGCGATCGCCCACCCGTCAATTCCCAGCAGCGTCAACGTAAACAACAACAACAACCCGTACATCCACGGTTGAGCTAATGGGCGGACATCATGGGTATCAATTCCTGTTTCTGCCTGTACTCGCCGCACCAACTCCGCAAACCCAGCCACCCGCATCGGCAACAAATACGCCTGTCCCGCTTGGCTGACGAAGTAGTAGACCAATCCACCCTGTCCGGTCGAGCGTGGTTTGAGGCTTTGCACCTCCGCCCAAGATAGCTGCCAACCTCGCCACAACCAACGCGGCACCCATCGGGGATAGGTGACCTGAATCCCCTGCGAGTCCACCTCTACCCGTTCACTCAACGCTGCAAATAAGGCCAAGCCTCCCAGCGTTAACCCAGCAACCCACGCCCACAGGGAAATTGTGCCTGTACCTGCTTCTACCGCTGACAACTGCGTTGCTTGCCAGCGATAGAGGATAGGGAGCGGCAGCGTCAACGCCACATATAAGCCCAACAGGGTGATCCGAATCAGGGGTGAGAGGGGGAATATGCGGCGATCGCTCTCAAACGTCGAGACCGCAGAATTGACAGGTTGGAGGGGGGGACTGCCTGTGGGATGTTGGGGTGAGCTAGCAGACGATGCCAAAGGGGATTCCATAGGTTTTGCAGAGCGGGGGATCCAGATAGTTCGTATGGCCAATTGTGAACAGATCCAAACCTACCCATGGATGCAGGGCAAGGCTTAGCAAGCCATTCACTGTAATTATTACAAATTATTGCGGCTTGCAAATTATTACGGCCTAACTGAACCGATGTAACGTAACCGTTCACATCCCCTAAACATGACAAAACCCGCCGTAGCGGGTTCTGCAAGTCTAATGGCTGATTGTCACTACGCCAATTGAATGTTAATCGGCCATTTCTGGAGTGGGTTCGGCTAGCAGATCTGCGATCGCCTCTGTAGCCATCGGCTCGGGTTCAGCAGCGTTGATGCAATCCAGAGTCAAATGTAAATAGTCCTCGTCCAATTTGGCATTGGTCAACTTGGCATTGGTCAGATTCACCCCGGTCAAATTGGCACCGACAAGAATGGTATCGGTCAAGTTAGCATTGGCCAAATTGGCATTGGTCAGGTTAGCCTTACTCAAATTGGCACCACTAAAATTGGCACCACTTAAGTTGAGATTCCGCAGATTAGCGGCCATCAAATTCAGGTTTCTAAAATCCCGCTGACCTACGGCATAGCGGCTCACCAGTTCACTGGTTTTCATGATTTTGGCAAAGCTAGAAACAGGCATAGTAACGATAGTAGAGGGTAAAAATAGAGTCAGCGATCGCAGATAGCTAGCCACATCTTAGAGGTTTAACCGTTCACTCACCTGATGGGGAGTGAACGGTTAAACATAGGATGCATTAAGCTAATGCCTGACACATCGCAGCACCTGATTGCGGGTACTTTACTGTTACGCTGATACCAAGTTAAGACAAACTAACTAATTCAGCATTTTTCTGTGGCGTAACACATTACCACTGCGCGCCAGAATTCTAAATTTCAACTGCGGAACTTGCGTTTGCGCTGCTTGTGAGCGGCCAGTGCTTTGCGTTTACGCTTTTCAATCGGTGTTTCAAAGTGGCGTTTTTTTCGCATATCGGGGAAAATTCCGGCCTTAGAAACCTCCCGTTTGAACCGACGCAAAACTGATTCAATTCCTTCATTTTCCCCAGGGATAATTTGGGTCATTTCTTCTCCTTATGAATTGGTTGAATTCAGATTTGAACTGATAAATTCTGTCCAGCCCTTACGGCTATTCTACGAAAGCAACAGGGTAAGTTGGTGAAATGTTGATATTGCAGAGATTATTATCCTAAAGCAGTTAATAACGATATACAACATCCAACGTTTATCACATCAAACCCTGCACTCCTTGTACCATCTTCATGGGTTTGGCACGATCTGAGGATTGTAGACAATCCGTACAACAATTAATCCAAGATTTAACAGGGGTTAATTAATATATGAATACGATATAGCTGCTTGCGGCGGTGTGGGTTATGCCTATCTCCTTGTACCCAGCGAGAATTTAAGCGGGTGGTTTAAAAGCTGATTTTTTGTGCACCTAACACACGAATCAGCCTCTAACCCTAATGGTCTATGTCTCACAGAGATATCTCTCACAGAAATGCAACCTGCTGCCTACCAGATAAAACGTTGATACGTACAAGCAGAGATTGACACAACGATAAAGGGGAAGATGCTTGTACCTGATAGCGATCAGCAGCGAGATCACCACCATTGCTACCACCATCTCTGCAATAGCAGACGCTGGGGAAAGAGAAATATGTAATTTAGTTTACAGATTTAGCTTACAGATATAGTCGGCACCTTTCAACTGTGGAATTAAGGCGATGGGATTGGCGATCTCTGCCAACAATTCACCTCTAATTTACATCTGCTAACAATTCGCCAAAGTGGAGGGAAGGGGGTAAAACTTGGCGATCGCGCTGCTATAGAGCTGCTACAGAACTGTATCAATAACGGGAGCGGCAGTATGGCTTGAAGCAGCCACATCTACAAAAACTGGGCATTAAAAACAGGAAAACTACATAGCTCAATTGCCATCAATTGCCATTGCCGCTGCTAAGGTTTCCTTCAGACAAGTGTTGCCTCAACGAACGACGAGTTCGTGAGTATAGAGTGGAGGCATAGCCCAAATCGACAAAACCAAACTCCAGATTATTTGGGAGAATAACTCCCAAATAACCTGGATAGATAACTAGGACGCTTGGAAATAGTCCGTTTAGCAAACATAAGTTCAACTCTGTTTGCAATCCTTCGGAGCGGCAATAACTCAGGTTGGCAACTATTCAGATAAACCAGCACTGGACTATGGAAGCAGGAGGGGCTAGATTTACCAACCCCTGCGACTTTATCCTGTGTTCAGTCAAGCAACTAAACTGGAATCATCTGCAATCGTTAAACATCCTGAATCGCTGATCCAAGCTGCGTTACGTTAAATTAGTAACCGCGAGAGAAACTGTTGTTTCTGCGGTTACCGCCACCGAAGGAAGATCCACCACGCTCTTCACGGGGACGAGCCTTGTTAACTTTCAGGTCACGACCCATCCACTCTGCACCATCCAGTGCATCGATCGCAGCAGCTTCCTCAGCTTCCGCGCTCATTTCCACAAAGCCAAAACCACGCATCCGACCGGTTTCGCGGTCAGTAGGAAGTTGAACCCGCTTGACGGAACCGTATTCTGCGAATACAGCGGTCAAATCAGCTTCGGTAACGTCGTAAGAAAGATTACCTACGTAAATTGACATGGATTTTCTCCAAAATTGATGGACTGTAGAGATCGAAGTTTCGGAGAGAAATCTGTCAATGAAAAACGTGAAAACCCGTTAACACTAGAAACAAACACTGCAACCGACTATCTAATTCTCACTCATTACTCTAGCACTTTATTTTAACGATGGCGACAGCCGCAGGGTATTTACTGACCATCAATTCACATTTATTGACAATCAATTCATCTAAAGTTTCTGTTATGCAAGGTGGGTGATCTGTGTCCCATGAATTGCCCCCATTCCTGGCTACAACCATTGGCTAACCTCGTACAGCACTTTTCGGCGTTGCTGAATTTAGGGATGAGCTAAGAGTTGGATGAATTGAAAC